>JAHEZZ010000048.1 GCA_023250815.1 Bdellovibrionales bacterium | reverse complement strand
CATCAAGAATTTAAAGATTTTTCACAAAAAAGTACACCACCGGATTTTACCCACAAACCCCACGTACTATACATAAACAGTCTGATATAGCTGTCAAAAAATTCTCCCCCTTTTCTTTAAGCACTAACCAGCGATACAATATAATCGGAATTGGTGAGTATAAATTATGGAGTTTTCAATGAAAAAAATTTCTTACTTCTTGATGTTTAATCTTTTTATTTTTACTTTTCCAGTAAAGGCGAAAGACCCTCAATCGGCAATTGAGAATCATGAAAAAGCTGTCAAATCAGAAGCTCAATGTGAAAGTACCCCAGGAAAGATTTTTTATAATGACCAATGTCTCTCAACGGCAGAATTTGAGCTTGCCAAAAAAAGAAGCTGTGACAATGAAAAAGATAAAACTTTTTATAATGGCCAATGCATAAGTAAAGACGAGGCCCAAAAATATATAAAAGAAAATTTGGAAATGTCACCTGATTTAAGGCTTCTTGAAGGGGAACTTCAAAATTGTCTCAATACTAAATTTAAATTATCAAAAACGGAGCCTCGATTGTTAAAAAGTAAAATATTGATTAAGAAAATTAGAAAAGATTGTGCTGACGAAAATAAAACCGTTGATGATCAGCGAAGGGCCACTGGAGCTACTATCTTGACTCCTGCTACCTCTAAGGATGTTCCAACTAGCGAAAAATAAATACGCCAGGGCATCTTCTCATTTTCCCTAACCCAACCCAAATAATTTTTTCTCTTTTACTTTTTGTATAATTTCTTTTGGAAGCATCAATTCCCAACCTTCTTCGCCATTTTGAATCATAGAAAGAACTTTTCTCGACCAAATTTTAACGGCCTTGGGGTTTTTAGGAATGAGATCCTTCATCGTCTTGTTATTCATAAGGTATTCTAAAAGTGGATGATCATCAGAAGTAATATCGATATTTTTCAAGGTGATATTTATCTCGTTCTCCTTTTCCGCTGGATAAATATAAAATTTTGTTCTCCCTGTAAAAAGATCACCAAGACGAGATAAGATGGTACTGTCAGGACGCTCTTTAAATAATTCTTCCGTATTATAAACTCCTGAAACATAACTCACTTCTTTTTTAGTCAAAGGCAAAAGATATTGATTAAGTTCTGGAAAACTTTCTTTATTGGTGATTAAAACGTAATACCCAAGTTCATTGAGAAGATCTACTCTTGCTAAAAAATCAGAATTATTAACTTGCCCCCTTTCTAAAAGTTTACCCATGCTAATTTCCGGAAGAATGACGACTTGATCTTTTTCTTCTTTAGGAAGATCTGCCTTAAAAGCAGCTTCTCCAGTTTTTAACATATCGAGATTGAGCAAGGTCGGCGGGCGAAAGCTACCGCGAAGAACCATCACATTTTTTTTATAAAGAACATCTGTCGCTTGTAGGGCCTCCCCGTTTTTACCAAACATCACCGCCTGAGTTAGTCCCTTTTTAACAAGTTCCAAATTGACAATTCGAGGGTCCATAAATTCAAATGCCGGGCCCTTTACTCTAATCATATTTATTTCAATTCTCTGAGAAGTTATCCCGTCAATTAAAGTTTGAGTGAAGGAATCGACGTTTTGATGCTCAAAATAACAAGCGTAAATAAGATTGACTCCGACAACTCCAAGAGCTTCTTGTTGTAAAATATTTTGATTATCAAGCATCCTTAGGTGCAATATCACCTCGCTGGGATCAGCTTTTGGAACGTGCTGAAATTTTACTCCCATCCATCCATGGCAATCGTTGGTCCCTTTGTATGATTTAGCAGCAACAGTGTCGGCAAAAGCAAAAAAACGAGTGTCTGGAGAGCGAGTAGATGTCAATCTCTCCACTAGTTGATTAAATTCTCTGTCGAGCATTTTGACTAAGCGAGAGTCAGAGACATACCTTCCTCCTGAGTCCTTGCCATAAATAGCATCGCTCATGGCCATGTCATAGGCAGAAATAGTTTTAGCAATTGTGCCTGCAGCTCCACCGGCCCTAAAAAAATGCCTGGCCACCTCTTGGCCTGCGCCAATTTCTGCAAATATACCGTATATATTGTTATCCAAATTTATTTGGAGGGCCTTATCTCTCGCAGATTTTACATGAAATTGTGTTAAATCCATATCATTCACAAAATCTCCCTATAGAAAAAATATAGCACTCGTAATACTAAGTTTTCCAGACTACAAAACTTAAACCTGAAGAGTATAATCTCTTATTACTATTGTAGAATACCTTTTTAGAGAGTGGAATGATGAAGAAGTATGATTGCCATGTTTTTATTTGCTCCAGTTGTCGTTATGCCCCGGATCCTGGCCAAAAAGAAGAGTTAAATCCCGAAGGTGAATCACAAAATTTAAGAAAAACACTTAAAGAAAAATATAAAAAAAATTATCCAAATAAAAATGTTCGCATCAGCAGCAGCTCATGCTTAGGGAGATGCGAAGAAGGAATTACCTGCCTTCTCTACCCCCAGGGCCAATGGCTTACTGATTTAAGACCTCAAAATATTGAAGAAATAGTTTTTAAGGCCATTAACTACCTAATACCAGACTAGTTTTACCGGGTAGTAAAAATTGGCCACCCTTCTTAAGTTTTAAAGTTGAGGTTCCATTTAATTTTTGCCTTCAAACAACCGATCAGAATCGTTGGGAAGGGCCGTTTTTAAACGGTCAATTTTGCTTTTATGATTTTGTGCGAAAGCATAAATGGGATATTTTAAATGGTCGTGCCAAAGAAAAAGGGCGAGTTAGAAGTTATTGATTCGGAACTCGAAGACGGTTTGGAATTTTCCGCTACAACTGCAGTACTTGATTTAACGGTAGATATTAAAAAGGCCTTGGCACAAGAGACTAACCCACCTGATAATTTAGACTTCGATATTCCTCCGCCAAAAGAAATAAAAAATTCTCCTGGCAAAACAAGTGCTCCCAGCAAACCAGCAACATCAGTAAATAAAGCACCTGCAAATTCTTCTGCAACAGGAAGTACATCACCGTCAATACCAAAAGCTCCCTCCCAACGACCTCCTTCCCCTCCCCCTCAAACTCGCCCTGCCCCTGCCGCTAGTGAACTCGAAAAAGTTATCGAAGCACAAGTGATTCGAACTATTTCCAAAATGGGAGGAATACCAGGATCTCGAGGAGGGCCAACCCCAAGTGGCAATCCTGAAATTGATAGAAGAGTTCAGTTAGAAGTTTTTAAGGCGGTAGAAAATATCAACCGAGAACATGCTCAAAGAAATAGAGATTTAGAAATGGAAATTTATTCCTTACTTCGAAAATTCGCCAATCATCCTGACTTTGCAAATGAGTTCGATCAAATTATGAAATTGTTATCAGACCACTCTCTCATTGATAAAAAATTTAAAAAAACTGGTTAGTTTTTCTGCAACCAAAGTGCAGCGTCTTTGGCATGATAGGTGAGAATAATCTTTGCACCCGCTCTTTTGAAACTAGTTAATATTTCATTGACCATATTTTCCTCATTCGCCCAACCAGAGGCCACTGCCGCTTTCACCATGGCATATTCACCAGAGACATTGTAAGCGGCTATCGGCAACTGAGTATTTTCTCGCAAATAAGAAATGACATCTAAATAAGCAAGCCCTGGTTTAACCATTAAAATATCAGCGCCTTCTTGTTGATCTAAAAGGGCCTCCCTTAGTGCCTCACGTTTATTTCGATAATCCATCTGATAACTTTTTTTGTCGCCAAACTTGGGGGCCGAATCAAGGGCATCACGAAAAGGCCCATAAAAGCTCGAAGCATATTTTGCTGAATAGGCCATGATGTTAATATCTTTTTGATTTTCACTTTCTAATATATTTCTGATGTATTCGATTCTACCATCCATCATGTCTGATGGGCCGATAATAGATGCGCCAGCACGGGCCTGCAATAAGGCCATTTGTCCAAGGACTTCTAAAGTTTCATCATTTAAAATTTCGCCTGTTTTGGAATCGACAATGCCATCGTGGCCATCGCTAGAATAGGGATCAAGTGCGACATCAGTCATTACCGATAAATTGGGAAATTTATTTCTGATTTCAGAAATAACACGGTAGTAAAAAAAATTGAGGTCTAAAGCGGCCTTGCCATTTTTAGTTTTTAAATTATTCTGAACCACCGGAAAAAGTGCGACAGCAGGAACCCCTAAATTTTGTAATTCACGGCATTCATTTAAAAGTTCCGCCATTCCTAAGCGAAATTGCCCAGGAAGAGTTGTAATTGGCTCTCGCCCGGATACCTGATCAAGAACAAATAAAGGGGCCAACAAATCAGAACAAAATATTCCACTTTCACAAACCATTTCTCTAAGGGAGGTTGTTTTTCGATTTCTTCTAGGTCTAATATGCATAAAATCTCCTCTCTTTTATTTTTCAGATGAAGTGGCCTTAAAAACCACTGCATAAATACTGATTTGCTTTAAGATTGAATTAAGTCCATTTGCTCTACTCATTGACAAATTTTCTCGAAGCCCAATTTGATCTATAAATGACATGCCCAAGGCCAAAATTTCATCTGGAGTTCTGTCGTTATAAGACAATAATAAAAGCGCCACTAAACCCTTGACGATACTTGCATCGCTGTCTCCAAAAAAATGCACCTTATTCTCTTGATACTTTGGATAAAGCCAAACCTGTGACTGACAACCTTTCACTTTAAAATTTTCACTGCGGTAGTCCTCAGGATAATTTTCCGCTTGCTTACCCAGCTCAATCAAATAAGCATATCTAGCTTCCCAATCATTCAATCCTTTAAATTGTTCAATAATAGTTTGAATTCGCCGATCATTTTCCATTATTAAATATCCTAGATGGTCTTTCTTTTTTTTCTCTTCACTGAATTTTCCATTACCATACTAAATATACTAAGAGCAGATTGGTAAGGAAGTAGCCTGGGTAAAAAGGCCACCATCTTATTCATTTTTCCAGGGATAACTTGGGCCTTTTTTTGTTCTAATCCGACGATAGACAAAGAGACAACATCAGAAGATGACATCATCATTTTTTCAGCACTTGGGGTTAACTCCTGGCCAGCATGTTCTAAAAATTCTGTATACGTTCCGCCAGGAGAAACACAGCTCACCATAATATTACTTTCTTTTAATTCCAGATAAAGAGTTTCACTAAAGGCCCTCACAAAAGATTTGCTGGCGCTATAAACAGCAAAATTAGCAACCGCCTGAAAAGCGGCAATAGAGGACACATTAATAATAAATGAATCTTGTCCATGGGCCTTCATGTGCTTTACTGCATAGTGAGAAAGTTCAACTAAGGCCCGCACATTGAGGTCAATCATTTGCAGCTGTTCATGGGCGGTATACTCAAAAAAAGGCCCATAATGCCCAACACCTGCATTGTTAATAACTCCGTGAATCGGCCCTAACAGCTCTGCTTCACAAAATATGCGTTTAACTTCTCCCAGCTTGGCCAAATCTCCGGCAATCACTTGTACTGATACGCCATTTTTTTGCAAGGTATTTTTCAATTTGATGAGACGATCTTCTCTTCTCGCCACTAAAATAAGATCACAGTTTTTACTAGCGTACTGCTTGGCATATTCTTCGCCAATCCCACTACTCGCCCCAGTAATTAAAATTCTTTTTTTTACTACCGCTACTTCAAATCCCATATTATCTCCATTGTAATAACACTTTTCCTGTGACTTTTTTATTTTCCAATGCTTTGTGTGCCTGTGCCACATCCTCCGCCTGGTAGATTTCTCCTATAAACGGCACAATTTTCTTTTCCTCTATGATATTAAAATCGGCCATTCTCTTTTTTATCCATTCTTGATTTTCCATTAAGTGAAGCGCATTAAGGGCAAAGACTCCCTTATTATGATTAAATAATTCCATCACCGAAAATCGAGGCATCGAAATAACCGTTTTTAATATTTGTAAATAATCTCTTTTTCCTTCTTTTATTCCTTCAGAAACACCTAAGCAAACAATCCGTCCAGTCGGCGCCAAATGAGAAAAATGTTTACGAATACTTTTTCCACCTTGGGAATTGAGAATGAAATTAAAATCAAGCTCATTCGATTTGGCAAACTCTTCATGGGTCATTGCCCTCGCCCCCCATTTTTCAATTGATGATTTTTTGGAAGGACTGCTGGTCAGGCCAAGCACATCAACTTTCATTCCTTTAAGGAGAAAAAGCGCCATTGATCCCACTCCACCAGAAGCGCAATCAAGCATAATTTTGTCACCATCTTGCACTCTGCCCATACGAAAAAAGGCATTATAAGCAGTGATAAAGGCCACTGGAACTCCGGCCGCCTGTTCAAGTCCCAAATGAGCTGGCAGTTTGAGGACTTGCCACTGGGGAATTTTGACGTAGTCACTATGGCCACCAAAAAATGTTCCGGCGTAAACCTTATCGCCAATGTTACAATTTCCAACTTTTGCGCCAATTTTTTTAACGACACCGCTCACTTCATAACCGGGAACAAAAGGTCTAGGGGGAGCGTCAGGATAAAACCCCAAGCGCATAACAATATCAGCAAAATTGATACCGCTGTAATGTACCTCAATCAAAACTTCATCATCGGCGAGAGTTTCTTTTTGTTTAATTTCAGAAGGTGACAATTCACAAACTTTGAGGGTTTTGGCCTCGCCAAAACTAACGATAGGAATACATCTCATTCATTGCTCCTTAAACTGTAACCTTTACAGTTTAATAACTTTAAGTTGCGAATAACTTAAATATTGGCCAAATTATACTCCATGACATTTTATAAGTTTACGATCATTAAAGAAAGCAAATCGCAGGATCCTTCTGCGCCCAGCGCAGAGCAAGAAGAAGCGATCCTAATTAACTCTCAGCATATTGTTTCAATTAAGCCAATCAGGGTGGTTTTGAAAGAAAATTTATTTGAAGGTTACTGGATTCGACTGTCAAATGGCAAAAAATATCGCGCCTTAGACGTGCCTATTGAACTAAAAAACTTACTCGATGCTAGCGCAGAATCCACTGGCAAAAAAGTTTCAAAAATCGCCGATGATCAATCTCTTTTTATTCACTAATTGAACTTTCTTGCTTAATTAAAATATTTTTTGAGGGTAACTTTTTTCTTCGTCCCTTTTTTTTATTTTTCTTTTTTATTTGAGACCTATCACTGCGAACACTCACCTTATTTGCCCACGGATCAAAGTCAATTTCACGATAGGCAATGGGGACAACTATTTTTCCGTTAGAATCAATCACACCCCATTTTACATCGATGGCCTGACTATTTGAGATTGATGATTTTTTTTGACAACCAACACAGACCACCGCCAAATGATTCTCTACTTGAGAAATATAATCATATTGAGCAGAGACAACAACCTTCCCTAGTTCATTAATTAATCCCATTTTATCATTTTCTATAAACCGAGCTAATCCTTCGGAGAAATGATCTGGCCCAAAATCAGTCATAAAACATTCTTTCGCCAATTCGGTATTATATTGTTTGAGCGAAGAATTATAAGGAACATAAAACCATTTAGAAAATTTAAATCCCAAACGCAGATTTTGGTTGATCTCATCATCCTCGATTGACATTTCTGGCCCATTTTTTTTTGTAATTTCTGGCCTTAAGGCACAAGAATGGGCCAATACAATCATTAAAAAAAATATAAAATGAACCAAGCTGCTACGAAACATAGAAAATCTATTTTTACAAATAAAGGGAAGAGAGTCTAGTATACTGATTCCAATTGAGGAGTAAATTTTTTGGAAAAAATCTATTTATATGCTTTAGGATCAAATTTATGCTTTTCACTTGGCAGTCAGGCCTATACCCACTTTTCTCGAAAAATTTCTCCCACCTGGATGAATCTTGTTAAGGCCTCTATCGCCAGTGTCTTTTTTCTCCTCAGCGCTTTACTGATGCGACAATTTCAAATTCCCAATTTAAAAATAATTGCCTCCCTCTGTTTCAGTGGCGCTTTAGGTTTAGGACTTGGCGATCTTTTTTTACTGTTGAGTTTTAAACAGATTGGGCCTGCCAGAACCATGATGCTTTTTAGCTTCCAACCAATTATCGTGGGACTTTTGAGTTTTATTTTTTTAGGACAAACTATCGATTTTCAAAAGTTATGGGCCATTTTATTTTTTATCGTTTGTCTGTTTATTATTTCTTTTGAATCCTTTAAAAAAAATGGAAAATGGCAATTAAATGGGATTGTCATGGCCATGCTGGGACTTATTCTAGATGCTATCGGAATAATTATAACCAGAATTGTATTTGATAGTAGTCCGCTCTTGTACCCGCTGAGTTCCAATTTTTATAGAACATTGGGTGCGATACTCTTTTTTGTAGCTCTAAACTTTTTTCGCCCCATTCATTTACTTAAAAATTTTTATACTCTCAATCGCCAAGAAAAATTACTGGCAATATTATCGCCAATTGTTGGAACCTATATGTCACTAGGACTTTTTCTCATGGCCGTACAAAAAGGCAGCTTGGCAAGTATCTCAGGAATTGCCATTTCTGGGACCGTATTTTCTACTCTTTTTGAATGCATTTTAAAAAGACGTTGGCCTTCATCTTATTTTTACTTTGCCTTCTTTTTCTTCTTAATTGGAATGAAAATGATCTTATTTTAATAAAAACATTTTACACTCCAGATAAAAATAGGTTTAAATTCTCTTTGGCCCTGCAAAGATGTGAGAACTTATAAAATATTTGGAGAATTATGAAACGAACATTAATTATAATAATTGTTGGCCTTTGGGCCACAAGATCTTTTGCCGCTTTAAACATGAGGCCAGGGTTGTGGGAGATCGTGACGAAGATTCAACATAACGGTAAAGAAATTGACCCTCAAGCTGAAATAAAAAAGGCGCTAGAAAAAATGCCTGCAAATCAACGACAACAAATGGAAAAAATGATCACTGACCTATCAAAAGGGAATTACAATTTAAAGAAAGGTATAATACAGGTTTGCTACACTAAGGAAATGCTAGAGGATGAAGAAAACTTAGCAAAACACGGCGACAAAAAATGTCAAACGACAGTTAAGGAAAAATCCTCAAGTCATATTGTTACAACCTTTAAATGTGATGATGGTGAAAGTGGTGAAGCGAATTTTACAATAAAGACCCCCACAACTTACACTGGCATTGTAAAAATTAATAATCTCAAGGGGAAAGATGGGGAAATCAATTACTCCGGAACTTTTACATCAAAGAACTGTGGAAAAGTGAAACCAATTATAAAAAAATAGATATATACTCCCTAAAAAAATTATCAATAAAAAAGGCCATCAATTCTGACGGCCTTTTTTAATTCTCAATTAACTAAGTTACGTTGCTATTTGTATTTTCATTTTAGCGAAAATATAGCAGAAAATTTAATTAAGGAGTAGTTGTTGCAGTTGAAGCAGCTTTCTTAGCATGCTTAGAAACTTTGTGTGCTTTTTTAGCTGGTGCAGTTTCAGTTGTAGGAGCTGCAGAAGTTGTAGTCACAGCAGGTGCTGCAGCTTTTGGAGCAGCAGGAGCAGCGCCTTCAGCATGAACAGTTCCACAAACGACTAGAGCAGCAGCAATCAATGATGATACTAATTTCATAAATACCCCTTAAAGTGTGAAGAAGAATTAAACTCTTCTTTTTTTTAGGGAGACTACTCCTGATAAAATTTTTAGGGAAGAGAGAAATTTAAAAATTGAATGAGTTGACAATAAATTGACAATTTTTTTTAAAAGTTGAATTGAATAAGTAATTACTAGTTACGTCTAGTGCGTGTCGGTGTGGCCCCTGATGACAATTCATAACGCACAGCTCGGCCCATGATTTTTAGATTAGGCGCCCCTAGAACCCGTTGTGCTGCTTTGGATGGTACCTCCATAAAGGAGAATGTGGCCTTCATATCAACTCTTTGAATTTGGCGTTCATCAACTTCAAGATGAACTGAAACAGCTTTTAATAAAGACTTTAGTGCAAGTCCATGATCTTTACCCATATTCATAAATAACCTTGAGACACCACTCATCTCACGATCACCAATTTTGGCACCAGTTTTATTAAGTTTACTGGCCTCATGAACTTTCACATCACCTTGGCCTAAAAATTGATCTAGCTTTTCACTATAAACTACAGAGAATAATATTTTCAGCGCTTCATCTAGTTCTTTATTTTTAAAATAATTGCAGAATGCCTTAAATTCATCACTCAGTTTAACGGGGATTGCCGATTTCGAAATTTCTTCAAATCTCGCCAAATCTTTTTCCATCATCTTCTTTCGAACATCGGCGGCAGTAGGAACAACACCTTCTTTCAATTTGATGTTGACCAATCTCTCTATGGCCCGAAGTTTATAGGTATCTCTTGGCTCAACAAAAGACCATGCCACCCCTTTTGCCCCTGCACGTCCAGTTCTTCCTATTCGATGAACATATGACTCTAATTCCTGAGGAAGTGAATAATTCACGACATGAGTTAAATTATCAATATCAATTCCCCGAGCTGCGACATCAGTACAAACCAACAATTTAATTTTTTTGTCTTTAAAATTTTTCATGGTGGCATCTCTTTGCATTTGTGAGAGGTCGCCATGAAGGGCATCAGCTGGAATTCCACGTTGGTTAAGAGCATCTGAAACTTCTTTGGCATCAATCTTCATTTTACAAAAAACAATTCCAAAAAAATCTTCTTGAATCATAAGCAGACGACAAAGGGCCTCAAGCATATCAGCTCGTCTCACCACAAAATACTTCTGATCAATTCCTTCAGCACTAAGAGTTTTTCCTTGAATTTTTATATTGACTGGATTTTTTAAATAATTATCTACAAGTTTCCGAATGGCAGGTGGCATGGTCGCTGAAAATAACCAAATATTTCGGCCTTCATCGACCTCATCTAAAATAGACATGACGTCTTCTGTAAAACCCATATCAAGCATGACATCGGCCTCATCTAGAACAGCTATCTTCACAGAATTAAGTTTTAAAACACCACGGTTTATTAAATCAAGGGCCCTTCCCGGAGTGGCGACAACCACTTGAGGTTTATCTTTTTTTAAATCTCTCATTTGATTGACAATACTCACTCCACCATAAACGGCCAAAGTGCGATAATCAGTTTCTGGACAAAATTTTTCCATTTCTTGGCAAATTTGATTAGCAAGTTCCCGAGTAGGAGTTAAAATAATGGCCTGGACACTTTTGATACTGGGATCAACTCGATTTAAAATAGGAATAACAAAGGCAGCAGTTTTTCCTGTTCCCGTCTGGGCCTGTCCTAAAAAATCGATATCTTCACAAGAAAGTATTGGGATCGCTTTTTGCTGAATTTCAGTTGGAGTAACATAACCTCTATTTTCTATCGCTCTTTGCAACTCTAAATTAAGAGGCATATCCTTAAAAGTTTTTGGTAAACTCATAACTTCTTTCACATTATTCTCCCAGTCTTTTGTGGGGCAACATGACATGCTTTAGGCCATTCGCCTACAAAAAAGTAAAGATTACAAGCAAAATACAATGAAATAAGAGTGTTACTCAAAGACCTCCAATAACTTACTCGGGCCTTAGACGAAAAAAAGTCAGTCGCAAATTTTGTAATTCACTCCGCTGAAATAATCCCCATCGGAATGATATTGAACTGAAAAACCAGAGTACGGTTGACAGCCACTACTGCTATATTCAATCATCGCTGCAAATTTTCCAGCGCTCTTCCAAGGCAGATAATCCTGTCGTTCGCCATATTTTTGCGCCTCTTCAATAAAAACCCCATCGCTATTTTTAGCGTAGTCGCTACTCATTCCTGGATTATTTTTAGCAATATGGCACATCCCAAGATCGTGAGCAGTTCGCACCCGTAAAAGATTAGAGGCCGCTGACTCTGCCTTACTTAGAGGAAATCCTGTTTCGTTATCCGCAGAATCAACTTCATTGTCATCTTCCACACAGTCACAACCGGCCTTGGCAAATTGTTCATAACGTCGGTCCCAGAAAGGATGAGCGGCAGAACTTGTTCTGGTGTCTGACCACCATTCATCCCAACCCTGCATTTTTTTACCTTTGGCAGATGATGGGAATTGTCCGATGTCGCTTCTCCATGGTTCATAACTCAAAGAATGATAACAAATAACTTTAACGTTATAAGCGTGAATTGCATTCACTTGGTTTTTTAAATCACGGTAATCATCTTTAACAGCTTCAATGGTTACAACATTTGTTCCATTTTTTAGTTGCCGAGTATAATCGCCATCATCTTCTTTTAATATTTGAAAACGAAGATTAGGCACAGGCCTCCAATAAGTGGACAACGGTGGCGGATTAGGAACAGGAGTGGGTTTATTTGGTGGGTTTCCTGGATCTGTGGGATCAGTTGGATTTGTAGGGTTGGGAATCGGTGGAACAGTAGGGACACAGGCGGAAGCAAAAATAAGCAACACAAATAAAACGTAATGATTCATTCATCACTCCTCGTAATGCTCAGGGGGTTTTTTGATTTTATCGACAAAAGGAGGCGCCACAAGAGAGGCAAACTCTCGCTAGGCAAAAATGATCAAAACATCGACGGGCAAAGGAGTTTATACCCTTCGCACTTTGCTTTTTAAGCAAACCGCTGCGGGTATACCACTCGTAATACTGAGTTTTCCGTATCGGAAAACTCAAACGTGATGAGTATAAACAAAATAGATTTTAACTTTGTCAAAATTAACAGAGACAAAAGGTAACCGAGTGAAAGAAAATTATTGGCAGGAAGAACTATGAGTATTGATTTGTTCAATCACTCTACCGATAGGGCAGATGCTAACTTGGCGAGACTTTAAATAATCCATCACCATGCCACTCGCTTTAGCTGTAACCGCTTTACGATCGTGAAATAAAATAATCCCAGCATCTTTTTTCCCAGAGCGAATCATCGCCTCAATGGTATTTTTAACACGTAAAAAAACAGAATCTGGATTAGGATCATTCCAATCAATAGAATCGATATTCCAATAAACATGAATCAAATGATTTTTTGCCAATTCCCGTCTAACTAAAATGTTATAAACAGCATCCCCATAAGGCAGTCTCATGAGGTGAACATCTACTGATAATTTTTTTTCAATTAAATCTTTTGCCCCTTTTACTTCTTTTTGTAACTGTTCGGCAGTCGCTTGAGACAGCGCCATATGAGTATAAGAGTGGGATGCCATTTCCATATTTTCTTTTTTTACTTGCTCAGAAATTTGCGGCCAAATGTTGAGGGAATTTCCAACAATAAAAAAAGTCGCTTTAAGATCGTGAGAAATAAGGGTCTGCAAAACTTTTGGAGTGTTGGTAATATCTGGGCCATCATCGAAAGTAAGAGACCAGGTTTTATCGGGATATTCAAAACCTGTGACATTTCCTGCCTCGGTCTCTGAAGGATAAATGGGATCAATTAATCCTTCACTTTTTAAAACCTTTATCTTCTTTTTCACTAACTCTTTTTCAATGACACTATAAGGGTAAGGAGCAGGGTCACTGATATTTTTTTCAATTTCATTTTTTAAACTGATATCAGCTAATTGTTCTTTTTTATCCTCTGACCACAAAGCATTTTGCCAAAGACGAAGTATCTCTTGAGGAACTTGCTGGCCCCCATCCCACTGTCCTTTTAAAATTTGTGCATAATTATAAGGGCCATGAATCAGCTGATCAGAAAGTTCATCAATTTTTTCTTTTAACTTTAAAAGTATTTGGTAATTTTGTGAATGAAAAATATTTTTATTATTTTGAGAGGCCAGCAATTCACTGTCGTAGTCTTTTAAATATTTTTGAGAAAGGAGAAGTGAACTGTATAGCTGACTTGCGATCGTTCCCTCATTACCCCAAGAAAGAGTGAGAAAAAAAGGAACAAGAACAACAATAAAGCATACTTTTAAAATTTTCATATTAAGTAAGTTTTAATATTTTGATACTTTTTGTCAAGTATGAAGGATGGGATCGGCAAATTGCAAAACATCGCTAGCAAGTAAAATATATTGGCGCTATTCTATTAGAAACTAAATATTTTTTTGAAACATTGGGGTAAATTTATGGCGGAAGAAAAACCAGGCAAGAATATCAGTTTTATGCGCTCTTTGTGTATGGGCGAAATTGAAGAAGATGTTATTGTCCCCTTCCCGCAAATAAAAGAAGAAGAAAAACAAACATTAAAAGATGCCATGAGCACTTTAGGGCCTTGGCTCACTCCGAGAAAGGAAGACTATAGGAAATGGGATAGAAAAGGCGAAATGCCCACAGAATTTTTGCAAGAAATGCGAGAGATGGGAATGTTTGGATTGATTGTTCCCGAAGAACACGGAGGCCTAGGCTTTGGATCAAGTGCCTACTCTCGTTTTTTACAAGAACTTTCCAAATACGATGGAGCGGTAGCAATAACTGCTGGGGCCCATAGCTCAATTGGAATGCGCGGCCTTCTGCTTTTTGGCACGCCTGCTCAAAAAACAAAATATTTTCCCAAACTAGCGAGTGGTGAAATGATTGCCGCATTTTGTTTGACAGAGCCGGGAGCAGGTTCTGATGCTGCGGCCATAAAAAGCAAAGCGGTGTTAGATGGAAATGAATGGGTTTTGAGTGGCCAAAAACTTTGGATTACAAACGGCGGGATCGCCCAGTTTTACACTGTCTTTGCCAGAACCGAAGGGCCAGAAGGCCAGATGACGGCCTTTATTATCACCCGTGATATGGCCGGAGTAAGTGTTGGGCCCCATGAAGATAAAATGGGACTTCGCGCCAGCTCTACCACCACTGTAAGTTTTGATAAAGTACGAGTGCCAAAAGAAAATATTCTGGGCCAAGTGGGAAAAGGTTTTAAGGTGGCGATGGGAATTTTAAATAGCGGAAGAACGGGGCTAGGCGGAGGCTGTGTTGGCTCCATGAAAAGATGTATTGAACTTGCCACCAAACAAGCAAAAGAGCGCACCCAGTTTGGCAAACCAATTGCCGAATTTGGATTAGTAAAACAAAAAATCGGGCATATGATCGTCGATTGTTACGCCACAGAATCAGCAGTCAGCATGGTCGCAGGATTAGTAGATCAAGGCTACAGCGACTACGCTGTTGAAGCAGCAATTAGCAAAGTTTTTGCCACTGAATGTTTATGGCGAACAGCGGATGAGGCCTTGCAAACTGCCGCTGGAAATGGGTTTATGTGTGAATTCCCCTATGAAAGAATATTGCGCGATTGCCGAGTCAATAGAATATTTGAAGGCACCAATGATATTTTAAGACTGTTTATTGCCCTAACGGCAATGAACGATGCGGGAAAAGAATTAAAAGAATTGGCCACTTCTCTGAAGGGAATTTTTAACGAGCCAATTAAAGGCTTTGGAATACTTTCAGATTACGCTATTAAACAAGTGAGTCAAGCAACAGGGATAGGTTCGGGAAAAATTGCCTTCACAAAAATTCATGCTTCTTTACAATTTGCTACCGATATTTTTGAAGAAGGAACTAAAGATTTAACCACCGCCACCAGCAGGATTTTACGAAAGCATGGCAAAGATATTATCAACAAACAATTTGCCACAAAAAGATTGGCCGATATTATGATCGATCTTTTTGTTTTAAGCTGTGTGATTAGCAGAGTTAATAGCTCAATTGCTAAAAATGGCGAGACGGCCACGCAACCTGAAAAAGAAATCCTAGAAGTATTTTCCGGGCAAGTGAGGAGAAGAACCAAAGGCAATTTCAGCAAAATCGACAACAATGACGACGAACTTATCAAGGGATTAGCAGATAACGCTTTTGCCGCAGAAAAATATTCTTGGGATAGCATCTAAAATAAAAGATTTTTTTCTGGCAGGATGGGCCAGCGAAATACTTGTAGAGTGATATTTTAAAAACTTGAGAAGAGTGCCAGGATTGCTCCATTCATCAGGCGATCTTCTTTTCCAATGCGATAGAAAATGGTGCCAGCCGACTTTTGGTTGAAACTCGCA
>JAHEZZ010000189.1 GCA_023250815.1 Bdellovibrionales bacterium | reverse complement strand
GTTTGTCATCCCAATTTATAGATCTGGAATGACATCTTATTTTTCAAGGGATCTCGAAATTGAAAATCAATCACCCACCGTTGCCGTTTTAAGACTAGATTTAGTGAGTAAATAAAAGATTAAAGCTGGGTGATATCCGATGTATAATTCACTCTTGTTTCTGAACGATTACTTAGCTACAAATATTTTGTCTAAGTTAAATCCAAACCCTGTGCCTTTTGCTTTAATCACTAAAGTATCACCGTGAAGATACTCGCTGATGCCCGGATAAATTTGATTATTGGGGCCGATGGATAAAAACTGCTCACCAGATGGAGATTCGACGGTGATTGAACTGTTCCAATCGGTGGCCAAAAATTCAAAGTGAAGTTGCAAAAATTTTGCCCCTTCCTCGTGAATCACAAAAGTTTTTTCCTGTCTTTCATTGTATTTTTGAAAAGGAACCAGCAAATCTTTATCTTTCTTTGTCCAAGGCCCACAATAAATACCAAACGCCATATTAAATGCTTCAATCTCAGAGGTCCTGCAACTGCCCAAAGTTGGGCCAGCATCGCCTCCGCCGGGGATATAGGCCTCACCTTGCAAAGTGGCCGCCCCGGTGCGAGGATCAAAACTTGTGCATAAAGCGACATTCACGTCGTAATAACTTGTTCCGATCAGAGAAGAAATCGCTCTGATCACTAATTGGGGCCGCTGTGTATGGGAATAAAATAAACTTGCTCTTGGGTAATTTGAATCATTTGTAGCGGCGCCATTTATTTCATTTTGTCCATAGACATTTCGAATGGCACGATCTTGTTTTATATGATCTGCGATAAATGTCGAATTTCCTCCAAGTGAACAATGCACGGCCAATTCTTTTGATTGCCCTTTTTCTTGTAAACCTAAAATGAGACTTGTCGCTGTTAAAAAATAAATTATTTTTTTCATAAAAAACTCCTTGGTTAAAAAATATTATTATTCAGGTTCCGCCGCCGTAATCTGCTAGGAATTCACAACTCCATTCTGTTGATGTGCTGCCAAGATGATTTGAAGTTAACACCTCTCCTGATTTGGCATCAACCATTACATAAAACTCACAGTGATAGGAGTTATTCCAACTTCCATTTTCAACCAAAATTTTAAAGCTATCCTGAGGGTTGGAGGCCCAATAAGTAAAAGGTTTTAATTCCGAAGGATGGGCCTTTAAAGTTTCACTATGATTTAATGAATAATCGAGGCCAATCTTCAGCGCTTCGCTTTCTGAGACTGCCCATGCTTGTACTGCAAACATCATTGCTCCGATTATTCCCAAGTAGTTAAATAATTTTTTTCTCATAAAAACCCCCTTATTAATTAAAGAGGGGTCGCAGTGAAAAGTATTTTTCATTTTTTTATCCTCTTATTTTGAATCATTAATAATCAGATGATTTAAATAAGACAACTGAAGTTTTTGTCAGGATTAATTGAGTTCTCAGGAGTTTTAATCTGACAATTTATTCAGAAATAATTCAGTAAAGACAGATTAAAAAATAATGTAGAAAATAAACATAAATCGATCAGCACAACGGTAACTTGAATCACTGGAATTAGGGGAGAAATATGTTTATTAAGATGATGAAGTTTATTCGGCGAATTGGATTCACCATTATTTTTCTCCTTCAACTTATTCAATCATCTTCAATTGGAATAGCATTGGCCAGTTGGAGTACAATTTGGTCAGATAATAGATCTCAAATTTTAGCATTAACCGCAATCAACACATCTATAACTGTGATAAATGAATCCCTAGCGCGAAATGTAAGTTCTCATTGGATTGAGCAATCGTCACGAAATGCATTTTTAGTCAAAGAAAACTCTACTTATCATATCAACCGTCAGTCCTTGATAAACATATGGGCCACCCTGCTCACTTCTTTATTCGGTGGTGTGGTATTTTTCATGCAAAAAAAATCCCATCGATTTATATATTTTTGTATTTTCGGTTTAGGGGTCTCCCTTGTCAGTCAATGCTGTAGTCACTTGATGTGCGATGGAATATTGTATGTCAGTCAACGCCGGCTAGTTTTTGATTTGACCTATCTGTGCAGTATCAAATACATCATTTTTGAAAGCGGAAGAGGAAAAATTTTATCCTCAGCGGGACGACCTGGTCGTCTAGGGGGAATTCGGCTCTCCCAAGATTTTGTTACCACCCAACTTCGAGTTATCGCCTTAAACCTGATTGGATTAAAAGGATAAATTCTAGAATAAAAACTTAAAAGGAGAAAAAATATGCACCTCTTTAGAATAAATCCAAAAATAAGATTAACTGGCCACTTGAAATGGATCGGAATCTGGACTGTCTTTGCTATTCTGTTTTCCTGTCAAGCGAGTGTTCCAAATCCTGCAGGACTAAGCTTGGACACCTGCGATCGACTCAGTGATATTCGGACGATGTCTTTGAAGTCTTATCTACATTTTTCCCTACCAACAGAGCTTACTCACAGCATGTCTCACGCTCTTCCTAGATATGTTTGTCAAAAAATTCCCTGTCCTGAGATTGAAGAGGTCGTTCGTTCTGGCGGAAAAATAATAATCATGGGTCTTCCCCCCGAGGTTTTTAAATTTTGTAAAGCAAAACTAAATCTTCCGGAGTTTAGCGAAAAAGAAATAACCAAACAAAAGGCAGGCAAAAGGGAAAATATCTACCGGCCTGTTTTTTTTACTACCAAGAGTCCAAAAAAAGACTTGTATATTTCAGTTATGGCGGGTGAAGATTACATTAAACAAGTTTCTGGCCTTGTTGCATACCAGATCGAATCAAAAACGGGCAAAGATTCAGATAAATTGATAAGTATCCTTTCCTTTCCTAAACTTGAATCTAGCATTCCAGATTGGACTGATCTTCATCAATTTGTGGAGACAGGTGATACCGTATTAATAGGAAACGTAGCTTACTTTTATGACTATGTTCAGGAGAAAGGTTTATATAAACTGTTAAGCGAGAAAGAAAATTATTTCTACAAATCTGTACGTGTGAAATACAACTCAAGAGTTCTCAATTTTTTAATAGTCAAACACACCTTTTGGGGAGGAATGTCGGCGAAATTGGCCAATAAAATTCTGCAAAAAAGAATTTTCGAACTCATTTATATGTCGAAGGTTGCAACTCTCAAAAGTCCGGCCGAAATTTATAATAAAATCTACTCACCCAGTCGCTTTCTTCTACTCCGAAATGGAAAGATTGAATCCATCAATAATCTAAAGAATGGAATCGCTGAATATTTTCCCAAATTAAATTCAGGCACTCATCTGAGTGTATCTACAGTAATAGAGGAAGATATGAAAATGACAAGTTTGGCGAGATCCCTAAATGCTCACTCTTTAGATTTAGAAGTTTCAAATCTTGCAAAGGAAATCATTGCATCAAAAAGTAATGTTAGATTCAGTTCAATACATATTGTTACAGATTATCTTCGCAGCAAAGGCGAGGGCGATAAAAAGACGGTGTACGACCTTAGTAATTCGCGAGATCAGGAAGCGGCCCTGCTCAAAAAGAAATCCTGGGTTCAAATCTACGGATTAATGCTTGAGTATTTAGGCGCTAAAATATAGTCAGCAGAGAAGATTAACGTGAGAGTTTGATAGTGCCTCAGTTTTATGCTGGGGCATATCCTCATTCTGAAGAAAAATTCAGGCAATTTTCAGATGCTGGAATTTCTCAGCACTGCTATTTTTCAATAAATTGAACGGAGGTAAAAATGAAAAATACATTGATCCAACATTTACAATTAAAATCGGTTGATGAATTCACACTGCTCAAATTTTTAAAATACGGTCTGATGATAACCTGTTCTTTGTGCTTCATCGGCCATGGAGCTTGGGGAATCATCACCAAAGCAGATTGGATTCCTTTCTATGGGGTCTTTGGAATACCTGCTCCCCTCGCTTGGAAATTAATGCCACTAACTGGTCTTTTCGATATCCTCGTCGGATTTGGCCTTCTCATTCGGCCAATGCGAATCACCCTCTTGTGGATGGCCTTTTGGACAGTAGTTACCGCCATAATCAGGCCGATGGCAGGCCTCACTAGTTGGGAATTTGTTGAGCGTGCTGGTAATTTTGGCCCTCCAATTGCTTTACTTTATCTTTTTAATTCTCGTTCATTAATTGAAAACTTAAATGACATCCCTATCAATCTTTCTTCCCAGCAACTTCTTATCGCTAAAAAATGGTTTATCTTTTGTTTGAGTTTCCTTTTATTCGGGCATGGGGCCTTCGGCCTTTTACATAAAAAAATTCTTCTTAGTCATTGGGAACATATGGGGATTGTGGATGCTTATTCCTTTCTTTCGGGTATTGGAATTTTTGAAATGGCCCTCGCTCTATTTATTTTCTTTGCCCCTACTCGTCGCATACTTATTTTTGTCATGCTATGGAAAATAGCAACTGAACTTCTTTATCCGATTACCGGCCGTCTGCTAGATATTTTTGAATTTGTAGAACGCTGGGGAGATTATGGAATTCCAATCTCTATTCTTTTTATTAATACAATTCTTGCTCTTCGTAAAAATTCCCCAGTATTTTGCAACGGGTTTCTTAAAAAACAAAGTGCGAAAGGCAATACCATTTGCATAAATTAAGTTGTATTGCCATTTTGACTTGGGGCCGTGTGAATTTAAGTAGGCAACTCATTTAAGAAAAATAAATTCATTGCTC
>JAHEZZ010000188.1 GCA_023250815.1 Bdellovibrionales bacterium | reverse complement strand
CTCCCTATTTGCAAATTAATTTTTTAGAAATGATAAAAAAACTAGCAGGCTGGCTTTTATTTCTTTTTGTAGGTGAAATGTTTACTGCCACGGCAATGCAAAGGTACGAAGGCGAAATTAAGCGGGCCGTAGTTTTGGCCTTATTTATCCCCCTTGTGATTAGTTCCGGGGGAAACGCCGGATCCCAAGCAACAACTCTCATTATTCGAGCAATGGCCTTGGGGGAAATTCGCCTTCAGGATTGGTTTAAAGTTTTTTTTAGAGAATTAGGGTCAGGTGTTTGCCTTGGTGCTATTTTAGGTTCCATTGGGCTTTTAAGAATTCTTTTGTGGCCAAACTCCAACATCGTGTATGGCGAGCAACATCTCTTGATTGCTTTTGTTGTGGCCGTGGCCTTAGTCGGAGTAGTTTTATGGGGCAGTCTTGCGGGATCAATGCTGCCTTTCATACTGAGGGCCTTTAAACTCGACCCTGCGACCGCCTCTGCACCATTTGTTGCGACAGTGGTAGATGTTACCGGCCTCATTATTTATTTTTCAGTGGCCAAATTCTTCCTAACAGGAACTCTGCTCTAGGGCGTATGCTCATGTACCCATTGCTTTTTTTCTTTTATCAAAAGAACTTAGCTTTTTAATCGCCGACTCAATTTTTGAAGCTTCACTGCGATTAAAAGGCCCGTCTTTAAAAATAATTTTTAAAGGAATATCTGTTCGAAAGTAACGAGCGCCTTTGCCGCTTTTATGTTGCTTAAATCTTCGCTCACAATCAGTGCTGATGCCGGTATATATTTTTCCTTTTTTAGTAAGAATCATATAAACCCACCACCTCATTTTAAACCATGATAGAGATCGATAAAGTTAAATGTGGTAACGTCAACTAGGCCTTTATCGGTAATTTTAAGGGAAGGAATAACCGGAAGAGCAATAAATGCCATTTGTAAAAATGGCCCATCTAAGGTGATGCCTAATTTTGTTTGTGCCTCTTTTAAAAGTTTAATTTCAGCAGAAATTGCTTCGCCACTTTTCAAACTCATAAGCCCAGAGATGGGAAGGGCCAAACTAGAAATTTCCTGACCGGCGAGAAAGGCGCTAAAACCCCCTCCATTTTTAATTAACATATTAATCGCCAATGATATATCACGATCATTTTCTCCAATGGCAATTAAATTGTGTGCATCATGAGCAACACTAGAAGCAATCGCCCCACGTTCGAGATTAAATCCTTTTACCAATCCAATAGAAGGTTTAAGATTTTTACCGTATCTTTCTAAAACTACAATTTTTACGATATCATTTTCCATAAAGGCATTGCCATCATAAGAAATTTTTAAATGATTGGTGATAATTTCGTTGGGGATTACCTCAATTACGTTGTAAATTCCCTTTTTGAGTTGCAACTTAAAATCCTCTGGCGAGGTTAACTCTCTTTTTATGCTATTTTGCAGAGGGGGGTTACTGTCCTTTAATTTTTTTTCGATTTGATTCCCTAAATTTAATTCACAAACATTTTTACCACCTATAAATACATCCTTAATCTCTACTTGCAATAGATCTTTAAGCAATATGATATCCGCCATTTTTCCTGGAGCAATCAAGCCAAGACGTTTTAATCCAAAATGTTTAGCAGCGGAAAAACTTGATAAGCGATAAGCAAGATGGACGGGGAGGCCAATTTTATTTATTAAAAGTTTTACCAAATAATTAATATGCCCTTCTTCTAAAATTTCATAGGGGTTTCGATCATCGGTACATAGTAAGCATTGAGGAGAATTAAATTCACTAACTAGCGGAGCAAGTGTCGATAAATTTTTGGCAACTGAGCCTTCTCGAATAATCAAGGCCATTCCTTTTTTTAATTTCTCCATGCCTTCTTCACTGGTCACCGTTTCATGACAATTTTGAATGCCTGCCAAAAGATAGGCGTTTAAATTTTTTCCACTCAAAAGTGGGCAATGGCCATCGAGATTCATATCGCTAAAATATTCAATTTTAGAGAGTACTTCATCATTGCCATTAATGACGCCAGGGAAGTTCATCATTTCCGCCAATCCTAAAACATTGGCATGAGATTTATATTTTTTCATTTGTTCTAAGTTAAACTCACCGCCGCTACTTTCCAGACCTTTAATCGAAGGAACGCAAGAACTCACTTGAATAAAAAGATTGAGAAACATTTTTTCACTACACCGTAAAAACCATTCAAGGCCTTCGACATTTAAAACATTGGTAATTTCATGAGGGTCACAAATCGCCGTAGTTGTTCCTAGAGGCAAAACAATTTTTTCAAATTCAAAGGGATGCATTAACGAAGATTCAACATGAAGGTGGCCATCTATAAATCCCGGAACAGCATACAAACCTTTTGCATCATAAATTTTGTGAGCATGCATATTTTGATATTCCTCACCCACCCCAGCAATCACTCGACCGGAAATACTGATAGAACTTTGTTCCATGCCACCGTTTATAAGATCCAAAATTTGGACATTCTGAATAATTAAATCAGCAGGGGCTTCACCCTTCGCAACCTTCAAAGCAACTTTTAATTCTTCTCTTGAGAGCTGTTGTGTTCTTTTTGCTCCAAGAATCTCAGAGCCTTTGTGTAATTTAAATTTGTCATCCTGATTTGCCATGAGATCATCCTTTTTTTTACAATTATAGTTTAAAGAGAAATTTGTCTCTCGGCCAATTACCAAGGATTGCCAACAATGATGGGAAGTACATTGCTCAAAAAATATTTTGAACTCAATAATGACCAAGAAATCAAACGAGATATTTTAGCGGGTATTACCACTTTTTTAAGCAGCGCTTATATTATTATTGTCAACCCCATGATTCTCTCTCATGCCGGCCTACATTTTTCCGCTATCGTAACCGCCACTGTAATTACCGCTTCAGTTTGCACTATCCTCATGGGAGTTTATGCCAAAAATCCCATTCTCATTGCTCCGGGAATGGGACTCAATGCTTTTTTTACCTACAACGTTGTTATGGGAATGAAAGTTTCACCAGAAATAGCACTCGGAACAGTCTTTTGGTCAGGGCTCATTTTTCTCTTACTCTCTTTCACTAATTTTCGAGAGAGCATAGTCAAATGCATTCCGCAAAATATAAAATACGCCACAGCTTGTGGCATCGGGCTTTTCATTACCTTTATTGGATTGCAAAATGCAGGTGTCATTATCCACCATCCCGCAACTTTAGTGACCATTGCTCCTCTCACTTTTGAAACTGCTACTTTTTTTCTGGGACTTATGATCACAGGATTTTTATTAATAAAAGAAATAAAAGGGGCACTGCTTTTTGGCATTATTATCACCACAATACTTTCACTCCCGCTGGGTTATTTTTGGGGACACAAAGTAATTATTTCTTACCATGCTGCCCTTTCTATGCCTGACTTTAGTTTAGTCGGCGCACTCAACTTATCAGACTCACTCCATATTGCTTTATTCCCCGCTATTTTTTCTTTTTTCTTTACCGATTTATTTGATTCACTTTCAACTTTTGTGGGAGTTGCAGAGGCCTCTGATTTAAAAGAATCAAATGGTGAATTTCGAAATTTAAAAAAATCGCTAATCGTCGATGCCTTTGCTACTTGGTTTGCCTCCATCATGGGATCAAGCTCTGGAACTGCTTATATCGAATCAGCAACAGGCATTCGAGAAGGCGGAAAAAGCGGGTTAGTTGCCTTAACCGCAGGCCTTCTCTTTTTGCCTTTTCTTTTTTTTTCACCGCTACTTTCGTGTATCCCTCAACTCGCGACGGCCACAGGACTCGTGTGGGTGGGACTTTTTATGATTAGTCCCATTACTAAAATTAAATGGAATGATTTAGACCAGGCCATTCCAGCATTTTTAACTCTCATTTTTATCCCATTAGGTTTTTCTATCAGCAAAGGAATTATGTGGGGTTTTATTAGTCACAGCTTTATCCAAATTGCCAGGGGGAAAGGTTCAGATGTCCCCGTCTTGGTTTATGTTATTGATGTACTGGGAATTATTTCGTTAGCAGCACACTGACTAGGATCTTAATAATGACAAATATTTTAAGAACTGAAGGATTTGAAAAATTAACAGGGAAGGCAATTTACACTGATGACTGGGGAGAAAAAGAATTTCCCGGACTTCTTCACGGAACAACAGTCAGAGCAACAATCCCTCGAGGTGTGCTAAAATCAGTAAAATTTTTACCGGGAATTCCCTGGGAGGAATTTACAGTTGTCTCTGCAAAAGATATTCCGGGAAAAAATTATTTGCCGATAATTGAAAATGATTGGCCATTTTTAGTAGATGAAAAAATTAATCATTACGGTGAAGCAATTCTCCTTCTCGCTCATCATGATAAATATTTAATTCAAAAAGCCCATAAATTTATTGAAATACAGTATCAAGAACTTCCGGCAGTTCTTTCCATGGAGGAATCCCAAAATAAAAATGAAATCATTTATAAACAGGATAATATTTTAAAAAAATATGTCATTGAAAAAGGTGATGTTGATTCTATTTGGTCACATGCTTATAAAATTATCGAAGGTGTTTATCAAACAGGTGCCCAAGAACAACTTTATATTGAACCCAATGCCATGATCGCAAATTTTGAAAAGAATAATGGACTGACCATTTGGGGAAGTATGCAATGCCCCTATTATATTCATGAAGCACTCATGCCACTTTTTAATTTAGGC
>JAHEZZ010000047.1 GCA_023250815.1 Bdellovibrionales bacterium | reverse complement strand
GAGAAATGATCAATCAGAAAGCGCTGGGGCAGATTTCACACAGCAGCTTCTTCAGTACTGGCAGCAATACAGTGCATTTTTGAATGACCGGAAAAATCTCGAAGCATTACTGAAGAAGTATGAGGGAAAAAAATTTGGTGATCATATTTTTGATCCTTTAGACCTCTTAACAATTGGAAAGATCGAAACAGCTATGGCATTAAAATGCGACCTTTTTCAAACAGAGAAATTTAAACTTAGTGAATTAATGAGTCTCATCGCACAGAATAATCCCATGGCCTATCTGCATGGTGTAATTAGTGCTCTATGCGAAAAGCACCAAATGAAGGTGGATCTGCCGGAAATGAAAGCGTGGTGGTATAGGCCTGGCCGCCCTGACGAATTTGAAAAGAAAATTTCTGCACTACTGCTTCGACCTGGAGCACAACCTATCGCCCTTCTCCATTGCTCAAATGTCATGTTCGAACCAAGCTATCGGGGATACGAAACGAATGATTTCGCCGATGATTGTCTCCGCCATTATGCGATGGTCATTGGCCAGCGATGGAATCAGAGTAGAGGAAAATGCCAGTATCTTATTCAGAATACCGTTGGTACCAAATGTGATGTTCCATTTTCTAAAGAATGGGATTGTGAGATGGGTAAGTACTGGGTCGATAGAAATGCCATTTTATTAAATACCAAAATAATGGAGTACTTTCCAAAATAGTTATACCAATTCCACTAATTAATGCTGGATAGATTTGGTGTTAGTTTTTTTCCCATAATTGGCATAATTGTTCTTTGCCAGGAGAAATTCATAGTGTTATGTTTCAGGCGCAAAATTAACTCGCTAAAAACTTAAAGTTTTTGGCCATCAATTTAGATAATCGCAAACCAGATTATTTTATTTTGATATCCAGGAGGTATTATGATTTATGAACTTTCAGTGGTTTGTAATGGCGACGCAACTGATGAAGTTGTTAAGTCTGTCACTGCTCTTGTAAAAGAAGTTGTCGAAGCGGGACAAGGCCAAATTTTAATCACAGATAATTGGGGCAAAATGTATTTAGCTCAGGCCACTTCTAGTGGAACTAAAAAAGCGTTGTATTTATACTTCATGTACAAGAGCGATGGTCAGTGCAATACGGAACTTGAAAGAAGGCTTGGAATTAATGAAGGTGTAACTCGCCAGATGGTCATCAATGTCGGGGACGACAGCGATGGAGAAGCTCTCTTTAAGGCCTATAAAACTCCCTTTTCAAAAACTCATCCAGGTTCTGTAGTGGACGCCGAGGGACAAGAGGATGCAATGGCAGAAGAAGATATGGGTAAAGATCGCCGTCGTTTTTCAAGAAGAAAAGGCTGTTGGTTTACCGCTCGTAAAATCACTGCTGATTGGAAAGACCCAGCTACTTTTTCTTGGCTTATTAATGAATTTGGAAAAATCTCACCGGCCCGTGTTTCTGGAATTACCAGGAAGCACCAACGATATGCCAATAGCGCTATTAAGCGAGCGAGACAAGTTGGTCTTGCAAGTCACCTTTCTGGCCGCATGGCCGATCCAGCTTAGGGATTTAGGACAATATGAACGCAGAAACTTCAGGGCTTTCACATAATCAGAGAAAATTTAATTCTTGGTCAACGGCCAAGGATTCCTATAGGCTTTTGGCCTTAGGTCTTATTTCTCTTTTTATGTGCAGTATTCTTCCACTTTCAATTATGGCACCGGTTCCACTTGTTATGGCCTTCTTGCTTTTTGGAAAATTTCGAGGGTTTTTACTCATTGTTGGGACAGCCGCACTGTTGGTCGCTCTTAATCTTCTGTCCTATTTGCCGTCCAGTTCATCTGGGGGCCTATTTTCTCAGATGATGGGTGAAACCTTGGTGCTTTATTTCTCTTCAGTTTTATGCGCATTTTCTGTGCTTGAAATTATTGTAAAGAAACGTGAACCTTCAGTGGGAATTTTAAGAAATGGTTTTCTTCTTCTCGCCATCTTTTTGCTTGGCCTTGGACTAGTTTCCCATTTTTCTCATTTTTCCATCTTGAATTATTTTCGCCAAGAAATCATCGCATTAATTGTCAAATTTAAAGCAGAGAACGCCCAATTGCTTTCAGGCCCTGGTGAGGAAGTTAGAGAATTACAAGCTTACTTGGAAAATCCCGACAAAATTTTGAACTGGTTTCCGGTGATTTTTTTTATGGGAATTTTTTTAGGACTGTGGGTTTCTCTTTTTATTGTTCTTAGAAGTTTGCCGCTATGGAAACATAAAGAAGCTTATCCCTTTACCTTAGAAGATTTAAAAAAATTCAAAGTATCAGAGTATATGATTTGGCCTCTTATTGTGGCCTTGATCCTTTTTATCGGCAGTGACTATGGATTGCCAAAATGGAGCGAGGTGGTGGGTGAATCGATGCTCTACTGTCTTGGATTATTTTTCTTCTTTCAAGGTTTTGGAATACTTCTCGATTTTTTAACTTATTTAAAAATTTTTGGAATCATGCGCAGCTTTTTTATTTTTGGAACCCTTTGGATGGGGCCTAAATATTTGGCCCTTTTGGGTGTTTTTAATACTTGGTTTGATTTTAGAAAATTTTTTAAAACAAATACTAATAATGAAGGAGATAGAATATGAAAGTGATTTTAACTGAAAAAGTAACTTCTGTTGGCAACGTGGGAGAAATTATTAACGTATCAATCGGATATGCTAGAAATTTTCTTTTCCCTCGAAAAGTGGCAGTACCTGCTGATGAAGCAAATAAAAAACATCTGGATGCTCAAAAGAGACGACTTGCTAAAAAAGTATCTGCTGAAAAAAATGCGGCCCTTGAAATTAAGAAAAAATTAGATGGCCTTCATTTGGAACTTATCAGACGGGTTGGAGCTAATGGGAAACTATTTGGTTCTATTACAACCTCTGATCTTGCTCATCTTTTAAGTGAGAAGGGAATTGTGATTGAAAGAAGGTTAATTACTTTGGATAATCCTATAAAATCAACTGGAAATTATAAGGCCAAAGTAAAATTATTCCATGATGTGGAATCTCATTTCACAATCAAAGTATTAATTGACCCCGCACAAGCAGAAGAGCTTAAAAAGCAACAAGTGGAGGCCACGCTTTTAAAGAAAAAACAAGAAGAAAATGCAAAGCTAAAAGCAAGTGCTGAGGCCAGTGATGCTAGTTCTAAGGCGGAACTTTCAGACGAACAAAGACTTAAAGCAGAAGCAGATAAACTTCTCAGAAGTTAATGGCACTATACGCATAAGCGCTTTTGAGTCATGACAAAATTTAATATGTAAGTAACAATTAAAGGCCACAAGATGTGGCCTTTATTTTGGATAATTAATGATCGAAAATGATAATCAGATTGCTGTTCAAAATAAATTTAATACCTCTTTTGGCAAAGAATTTAAAAAATTATCTTCTCCGGTAGAAATGCCCCACGATTATTTATCGGAAAAATCTTTAGTTAGTTGCCTTATTATTGATGGTAATAGTTTTGATAGTATTGCTGATCTTAAATTAGATCGCGAAGATTTTTATAACCCTCAATATGGCCAGGTTTTTGATGCTATTAAAGATCTTTATTTTGTTGGACGGCCCATCGATTATGTTACGGTTTGTTCTAAGCTACAAGAGAGGGGAAAATTAGAAGCGCTGGGGGGAACTGATTTTATTTTGCAAATTACTGATGAACATATTTCAGCGGTAAATGTCGCCGATTATGGCAAGGCAGTTAAAGAAAAATCTTCCATTCGAAATATTATAAGAACTGCTCAAAGAGTGGTGGATTCTGGAATGAGTTTTTCAGGGGACACGAGTGATTTTATTCAAGATGTTGAGCAGAGCTTTTTTAAACTTACAAATGATGCAAAATCTGGCGGGCTTAATAAACTGAGTGTCGCCCTTAAGAAAAACTTGAGGGACTTAGAGGATACATCTCGTCGGCCTGGTGAGCTTTCAGGATTGACCTCAGGGTTTCACGAAATTGATACACTCCTTATGGGAATGCAGCCAGGGCAATTGATTGTACTTGCCTCTAGACCTGGGATGGGAAAAACTTCATTGGGGCTCAACATGATTCAAAAATCAGTTGAGGCGTCGGGGCTTCCCGGAGTTATTTTCTCTCTGGAGATGTTAGAACATGAACTAAGCTTGAGATTATTGGCCGCTAAAGGAAAAATTGATTTAAAAAAAATGAAAACTAAAAATTTCACACAAACCGATTTGAGAGGAATAGGTACGGCCTATCAACAGTTGGGCCAGCTTCCTATTTTTATAAATGATTCCGGTAGTACCACCATTTTAGATATCGTTAGCCGCTGCAGAAAAATTAAGGCCGAACAAGGCCTAGGCATGGTGATGGTCGACTACTTGCAATTAATGAGGCCGACATCTGATATTCCGAGAGAGCAACAAATTTCAGAAATGTCTCGTGGCCTTAAAAGTATGGCAAAGGAATTGGAATGTCCTGTACTTGCTCTTTCTCAGCTAAACCGTGGGGTAGAATCAAGAGTGGATAAAAGGCCCTCGACTGCAGATCTACGGGAGTCTGGTGCGATCGAACAGGATGCCGATGTGGTGATGATGATTTATCGCGACGATTATTATAATAAAGATTCAAAACAACCGGGAATTGCAGAAGTTATTGTTTGTAAAAACCGAGGTGGTGAAACTGGAATGGCCAAACTTGCTTGGATTGGCCCTTACACTTCTTTTGAAAATCTGTCCTACAGAAGTGATGAGTAACCTATTTCATCAGATTATATCTATGAAAAAAAGCTGGGCAATTGTTCCCTTGATCAAAAAGGGAGAGGTCACTTTTCTTGTATTGACCGAACCTGTGCTTGAAGAACAGATTAATCTAAAGGGAATGAGCAGTCGCCAAACAGAAAAATTTATAAAAAAGAATTTTTCTCAATCGGTCTCTGAAATTTCTCCTCATTTTCAAATGACTCATTTTCCCTATGATCTTTGTCTTAAATTGCAAAATATTAATTTATCCCCTCATACTTCTGATGCCATTGGTGAAAAGATTATCAATTTAAAGTTTAAAAATATTGATAGGGTTAATTTTTCAGATTGGAAGAGTTGGAAAAAAGACAAGATTAAATTGTTTTTAAAAAAAGATTTAGAGTTTTGTGATTATAAGAAAAAGTTTGATATTTGCTCTAAAAATTTGCTTTTGGGTAATTGCTATCAACTTAATTTGAGTGAAAAATTTAGTTATCATTTTGAAGAATCTGTTCGTGCCTTAGATTTTGTATTAAATTTATGGTCTGATAAAAAAAATATCGGATCATTTGGCCATGCAACATGGATTGCTTCTCACAATCAATTACTTCTCAGTAATTCACCTGAATGTTTATTTCAGATAGTAGAGAGCAAGGGGGAATATAAAGTCGTAACTATGCCAATTAAAGGTACCCAAAAAATTACAAAGACAATTGGTGAAGCTTGGAAAAAATTAGTAAAAAGTAAAAAAGACTTTGCTGAACTCAATATGATTACTGATCTACTGAGAAATGATTTATCTCGTATTAATATCCCTAATGGCAAAATTGTAAAAAAAAGAATGCCCTTAGTTGTTCCTGGCCTTGTTCATCAGTTTTCAATTATTGAATCGATTCTTCCCAAAGAAATTCCACTTTATAAAGTTATTTTAAGTTTATTTCCTGGAGGTAGTATAACCGGGGCGCCAAAAAAAAATGTCATCAGCAAACTTTATCAATTAGAAAAAAGAAGTAGAGGCCATTATTCTGGCTCAACCCTTATTCAATATAAGAAAATAAAATGTTGTAATATTAATATTAGAACCGCAGATGTCGACATGGATGGTCGGGTATTGAGCTACTCATCAGGGGGAGGGGTTACTCTTTTATCCAGCGCTTGTGATGAATATTCGGAGTTATTAGCAAAGCGGGATAGTTTTATAAATATTTTTTAAAAACTCTGGACGTCAAAAAAATTATAATTTATCCTGGGAAATTTTTTAAAAAACTAAAAAATCCTTACAACCTTCTCAGAATCCTATGAACTATTTGACATAGGTAAAACTAGATCGATATCATTTTTAGGTGTCATTGGATTCTTGATCAAAAGTCAAGAATGAATTCACAGGAGTGATTATGACTCACCCTCTTAATCGAGAAACGATAGGGGGAACGTGCACCATATAACAAGGGAGTGTGTATGGAAGCAATAAAAGAAATGAAAAGAGGAGAAGATAGTATTCACACAACTGAATCTTCTACCCCCGCTGATTTGAAAGTGACTATGGAGTCTTTAGAACGCTTAACGGGATTTCCTAAGGAGTTCATCAAATCTGAACTTTCTTTGAATCATGATGAGCTTAGTTTGGAGCAACTTCGAAAATCAGTGCTTTGTTTTCTTGATCAAACTTTAGGTGATGTTAGTAAATTATCCTAGGGCAAATAAGTGTCCTAAAATTTAATACCGTAAAAGTGATGGACAAATTTGCCCATTAGCTCGCTTCGATTAATCTTCGGCCTTTTTCATACCGAATAATTTTTGCAAACTACAAATAATACCAATTCCACTAATTAATGTTGGATAAATTTGGTGTTAGTTACAAGGAATTCTTATGGATTTAGCATCAGTCATTGGGATCACTACAGGGGTGGTAGTTATTTTGTATTCCATTCTCTTGGCAGGGGATCTTAAATCATTTTGGGACTTTCCTTCAATCGTCTGCGTGTTTGGAGGAGTTATCGCAACTACTTTTATTAAATGGCCGATGGAGATTGTGTTTAATACCGGAAAGTATTTTATGAAAGGGATTTTTTATCCAAAAATAAATACCAAAGATACTATTTTACAAATTACTCAACTGGCAGAAACTGCTCGTCGAGAATCGGTTTTTGCTTTGGAAAAAGTTCCAATAGAAGATCCTTATTTAAAAAAGGCGATGACTCTTGCTGCTGATAATAGGCCTCCGGAGGTTATTGAATCTATTTTGCAATTGGAAATCGATTCCATGAGTGAAAGACACAAGCAGGGAGCTGCGGTTCTCGATGCCATTACAGCTGATGGCCCGGCAATGGGAATGATTGGAACTTTGATTGGTCTGGTGATCATGCTTGGTAATATGTCTGATCCTTCGGCGATTGGCCCTTCAATGGCGGTTGCTATCTTGACAACGTTTTATGGTGCGGTTTTGGCCAACGTTTTTTCTGGGCCTCTAAAAACTAAAATTGAAGGAAAATCAAAAGTTGAGCAAGTTAAAATGAGTATTATTATCGCTGGCACTTTGGGAATTGTCGCTGGGGAAAATCCGCGCTTGATTAAAGAAAAATTGAATTCATTTTTGCCGCCTTCACAAAGACTTATAGATGATGATCCAGCAGCGGCCGGTGGTGCTGCTCCAGGTGGAGAGAAAAAATAATAGGAGTTATCTATGGCCAAATGTCCTCCCTGTGAATGTAAGGCCGGGCTCCCTGCGTGGCTGGCAACTTTTTCGGATATGATGACCCTGCTTCTTACTTTTTTTATTTTGTTAGTTTCTTTTGCCAAATTTGAAACTGCCAAATATGAAGCGGCACTAGGTTCAGTTCTCAATGCTTTTGGCGGGAACGTTTTACTTCCTGGAGAGGTTTTGCAACTTGGTAAGTCGGCGGATAACGCTCCAACTATGTTGGACTCTCAGGACAGCGCCAAGCCTTTCCCCATTGATTTTTTAACAGCGGAAGGCATGTTAGATAAATTAGAAATTAATCGAGATTCCGATGAACAATTAGGTCAAATGCGAGATGCTTTAGTGGAAAACTCGCTTCAAGATTTTACTGATGTCTACGAAATCGCAGAGGGTGTTAAAGTTCAAATTAAAGAGGCCATTTTATTTAAAGAAGGCTCGACTAAAATAGATAATATAAATATTGAAGCTTTTGACAAGATGGTCAAAATGTTAGCGAGTAAAGACTGGGTCGTTTATATTCAAGGGCATTCGGCAAAAGGTGAACAATATACTGATGAAAACGGAAAAAAATTAGATGCACTAATGCTTTCTGCTCTCCGTACTCAGGCAGTAACCAAATCATTAATTTCTAGAGGTGTGAGGCCTGATAAAATTGAATCAGTTTTTTATGGCGACTCAAAGCCAAGTGTTATGCATGGGCGAACAACAGAGCAAAATTATGCTGATTCACGTCGGGTAACATTTATTTTAAGGAAAGTTGGCCTAACCGAAATGGGCAAAAAAGTGAAACCGCAATAAATGAATACGCAGTGGACCTATTTGGGAAATGAAGTGCCCCTCTTTAAAGTCTTGCAAGATCTTGGGTATTCTCAAAACAAAATAAAATTATTTTTTGGGCGAAATGATTTAAATAATATTGTCAAAAAAAAAACTTGTTTAACATTGCCCATTGACTTTTTTAACTATGGGTTGATTTCGCCCTGTTATAGAGGATCAGATATTGAGATTTTATATCAGGATCAAAATTTTTTAGTTCTCGATAAACCTTATAATGTTCACGGGCATCCTCTTCTTTATTCGGAGGAAAATACGTGCCTTAATTTTATTCGTTCTTCAAGTGATTCTGAGTTCCTTAAAATTATTCAAGTAGATAAAAATAAAGCGGAGCGAGGGATGCTTTATCGATTAGATCAGGAAACCTCGGGAGTTCTGGTTTTTTGTAAGGATCAAGAAATGCATACTCACTTAAGAAGTGAATTTCAAACAGTGGTTAAAGAAAAAATTTATGGTGCTTTAGTTCATGGGCATTGTGTGTGTGATACTATTTCTAGCTGGATTTATTTTACAGGGGTGGACAACAAAAAGGCCCATTCAGTTATAACCGCTTCACAAATTCCCCAAGATAAAAAAGGTCAAAAAGGTCAAATTGAAATTGTTCATTCTACTTATTTGGAAAAAGACAATTTGAGTTTTATTTTAATTAAACTTAAAGAAGGATTAAGACATCAAATTCGTATTCAGCTTTCGATGGTTGGCCATCCTATCTTGGGTGATTCTCTCTATGGGGCGGCAAAGGCCTCAAGACTTTTTTTGCATGCTCATCGCTACAGACTGGAAACAAATGGCATTTCTAAAAAATTTATTTCTAATACGTATCCTCTCTTTGAGAAATACTTTATGGGTGTTAAAAATATTTCTTATGACGATTGATTTTTAAGTCAGGTGGAAAGTCAGGGGTTTTTGAATTGAGTGGAAATTCTTTTACTTTTACTGTTTTTTGCAAGTGAATTGCGATGAACTTTGCATCGCTAACTTCTGCAAGCTTGGCGACTTCTCGTCCAAATGATACCGATTCAATTCTAAATTCAGGAGTGTTGATGGTCACTCGAATAATCGCCGTTCTTCCTAGAGTATCATCAGGTGAATTTTTGGCGATCAGAGAGTAAGCGTTGGCGAGTTCTCGATAATAATAAGTTTTGCTAGGAAGAGGGTCTTTCTTTCCAAGCTTGGCAGCATCCAAATTAAATTCAATATGGAGATTGTTGCGATCGCAAGTGGTTTGCCAATCCTTTGGGGTTCTTCTTTGTAATTTTACAATGACTGCACGACAGGAAGTTGGGATGACTCCAGTCTTTTTAAAAAAATAATCCAGCTTTCCTTGTTTTCCCAAATTATGAAGCAGGATATAGAGCATGAGTAAGCCTATGGCCAAGAACGGTTTCTTTAGTAAATACTGGAATATCATTATTTTAGTATGCCAAGAATTGTAAAGATTTAAAATTAGGCGTTATCTGCCACATACCCGAGTAAAAAACTAAAGAATTGTCTTAATAAAGCCGTTAAGAAGGAGGTAATTCAAAAATCTTCAGGGTCTAAGATAATGGATTTTTGAGAGGTTGCAAATGCCATTTGGATTTATGAGATCTGGCCAGAAGCTAGAGATGAATCAACGGATTGATCAAATCGAAAAGGCCATTGTTAATCAGGAAGTTATCGCTGTCAGCTTGGAAAATTCGCTAATTCAGAAGTCATCAAAACAGCAAGTCATCATTTTGCCGCTCAGATTAGTATATATTGACGGTGAACTTGAAGTGATTGGTGAAGAAATTCCCAAGGGAATTTTGCGTCCTTATCTTGTCGGCGACATTCACGAGATTGAGGCCAAGGCCCATTCTAAAGATTATAGAAAAAATATAACATCCCAAGATGTTATAGATTATATTGAATCAGGGCGGCTAATTACCGAGAATGAAGAGAGATTAGTTTTAAAAATTCCAGCGGGAAATAATATTGATCTGGCCCCTCCCCATCTCTATATGGGAAATCCTTTTGCGGCGGTTAATTCTGATGGTGAAATGATTTGGGCGGCGACCGTGGAAGTTTCTAATCCTCTTTTTGAATGGTTGTCCAGTCTGCAAAAAATTGAAGTGCTTGATCCACCAAGTGTAGCAATTCAGCTCCAGCTTTTTTTACAAAATAATAAAAGATAACTTCATACAATTTTTCCGGCAGGGTAAGATCCAAAGAAAAAAAGTTCATCCACTTCTTCTTTGATTTCGCTAAGGGCCTCTGATATCTGTTGGTCTTTGCTGCTTCCTAGAAAATCTACATAAAAAACATATTGAAAAAGATTTTCCGGAACTGGTCGCGATTCGATCTTGGTTAGATTGATTTTGTGTCGGTCAAAAATATTTAAAGTTGTGAGTAATGAACCTGGGCGGTGAGGGGTGGAGAAGGCCAGAGAGGTTTTGTAAGCGCCTTTTTCTGTGGGATAATAGTGGTGACGTTGCGGTAAAATAGCGCAAAATCTAGTATAGTTTTTGGAAAAAGATTGAATGTCTTTCGCCAGAATTTTTAATTTATAATATTCGGCGGCCAAGTTTGAGGCAATGCTTGCTCTCTTTTTATCTTGCCATTCATTGATAAATTTTGCTGAGCCGGCGGTATCAAAACTATCAATCGATTCAATATTGTATTTTTGCAAAAAATCTCGACATTGCCCCAGTGCAACTGGGTGAGAGTAAACTTTTTTGATATCTCTTAATTCGCTTTCTGGAAGTCCCAGGAGGCAATGAGAAACTTGATGAAAAAATTCCGCTACAATTTTAATTTTATATTTTATAAACAGGTCGGTGTTGACGGTGACATTTCCCACGATACTGTTTTCTATTGGTACTAAGGCCAAATCAACTTTTTGATTTTCAATGTTTTCAAAAACTTCTTCGCTGCTGGGGCAAAACATAATATCTGGTTTATTAAAGTTATGAAGTACCGCCTCATGTCCATAGGCCCCTTCGAGGCCCTGTATGGCAATTTTTAAATTTGCTTTTTTTAAAAAAGTCATTTTATCCTTTGAAGTTTTGAACAAACTTTTTTAAAACTTTTTAAAAAATTGCTACGTAATTTTTTAGAGTAGCGGTTATAATTATTCATATCGCAAAAAAGTTGCCAGCTATCATTTTCCACTGTTTCCAAAATTCGCATTAGGCGCCTGTAACCTTTTGTATCAATTTCTTTTGCCGTCGATCCTAGTTCCATTAATGTTCGTCCAATGAGATGGGTGAGAATTAGTGTTTCCGCCATCTCCTGATCGTGTCTTTGAGCAGTTGTAGTAATAATTTTTAAACCATGGGTCTGGAGGTAATTTTTGATTGCCAAAAAATACTTAGGAGGGATTTTGACTGGGCAAAGAACGAGCTTTGATCCCCATAATGTTTTTTGAGCGCTGTCTGGACCAAACATCGGATGGGTTCCCAAGATAAAACAATTTTTTGGAATAAATTTTTGCATGACTTTTATGGGGTGCTCTTTGACCGAACAAACATCAATCACCAATGTTTCTGGCGCCAGTTTGGGTGCTATTTTTTTTATAACTTTTTCAAAGTCAGAGATTGGCACGGCAACAATGACGATGGGAGATTTGCAAACTTCATTTAAAGAAGTGACCTTAAGAGGAGATTTTTTTGCGATCGGGGCCAAATCATAGGCAATCAAATCAAAATCTTGCGCCAAATATTTAGCAATTAATTTTCCTAATCTTCCAAGGCCAATAATTCCTATTCTCATCTTAGTGCCGCCTTGATTTGGCCGAAGGCATTTTTAATATCTTCTTCACTGGTTGCGTAGGAAAATCTAATATGCCCAGGCATTCCAAAAGCACTCCCGGCGACTGTTGCTACTTGTGCTTTTTCTAAAAGCCATTCAGAAAATTGTTCATCGTTTTTAATATGGCGGTTGTAATACTTTTCTACGTTGGGAAAAAGATAAAAGGCCCCAGTGGGTTTTACACAGGAAAATATTTCTATGCAAAGTTTATAGGCCAAGTCTCTTCGAGCTTCAAAGGTTGAAATCATTTCATGAATAGTTTTTTGATTCATTTTTAAAGCGGCAATCGCCCCGTATTGGGCAAAGGTACAATTATTTCCCGTAAGGTGACCTTGGAATTTATCCATTGCTTGCACTAATTCGATGTTGGCGGCGAGGTAACCAATTCTAAATCCCGTCATCGAGTAAGTTTTAGAAAATGTTTGTACTGTGATAGTGCGTTCAAAAATTTCTTGGGAGACGGAGGCCAGAGAAAAAGGTTTTTGCCCGTCAAATAAAAGAGCGTCATAGGCCTCATCGGAAATGAGATAGAAATCATGTTCGATCGCAAGATTGGCCAATTCTATAAGTGATTCTTGGGAGTAAACCATCCCGCTGGGATTATTGGGAGAGTTATAGACTATTGCTTTGGTTTTTTTTGTGATCTTTTTTTTTATTTCATCTAGATCCAAATATAAATTTTTAGTTTTTACTAAAACGGGAATTCCGCCAGCAAGTTTTATGCTCTCGGGGATAGTCACCCAATAAGGGATAGGAATGATCACTTCGTCGCCGGGGTTTAGCAGCGTTTGAAAAATATTATAAAGGCTTTGCTTTGATCCGTTGCTGACGATAATATTTTCACTGGTTAAATTTATTTTATCTGAAAAATGGTGTTGCTTATTTAAAAAATGGGCGATTTCATTTCGCAAATTTTTTAACCCGGGAACTAAAGAGTAACGAGTTTGATTTTGATCGAGCGCCTCTTTTACCGCATTTTTGATTTCAAGAGGGGCGGGGAAGTCAGGTTCGCCGATGCTCATGGAAATAATTTTTTTTCCTTCTGCTCTCAGTTTTTCGACGATAGCGGCAACTCTAATACTTTTTGATTCATTGATATTTATAATTCGATCAGATAATTTGTTTTTCATACCTTTCAACTTTATTTTTTCATGATTTCGGTTTGCAGTCGAACCGATTCAGCGTGGATAGATTGAAATATATCTTCAATATATTCCTCAGACAATCCTAATTTTTTGGCGAGGTCAATTCTCTCTTTCATGAGTTCCATCATTCTTGATTTTTGAAGGGCCGTGATGTTTTTTAATTTTTTTTGTTGGCCAATTTTTTCTACAATCTTCTGGCGCATGGAAAGACACTCAATAAGTTCTCGATCAAGACGATCAATCTGCGCTCTTAGTTGATCAAGTTCGGCACTGAAATGGGCGTCACCCCCCAATTCTTTTTTAAATGAGAGATTATTGATTAAGTCTTTGAGAGTGTGAGGGGTAATTTGTTGTTCTGAATCACTAAGTGCGTGATCGGGATCAAGATGGGTTTCAATCATCAGTCCATCTAAATCGATGTCCAGTGCTTTTTGGCAAACTTGGGCAATCAGATTTCTTTTTCCTGCGATATGACTGGGGTCACAGATAATAGGAAGATCAGGCATTTTACTTTTCAGATCAATGGCCATTTTCCAAACTGGATCATTGCGATAAGTAATTCCTCCTAAGTGAGTAAAGCCTCGGTGAATGGCCGCAACTTGAGTTAGGCCCACATGAGTGAGTCTTTCAATGGCGCCAATCCAGGTGGCAAGATCTGGCCCGACCGGATTTTTTACCAGCACAGGAATATTTGTTCCAGAAAGGGCATCGGCAATTTCTTGAACGGCAAAAGGCCCAGACGTGGTTCTTGCTCCAATCCATAAAATATCAATTCCATATTTAAGTGCTTGTTCCACATGTTTGCTGTTGGCCACTTCTGTGGCAACTAAAAGCCCAGTTTCAGATTTAACTTCCGAAAGCCAAGAAAGTCCTTCCACCCCGATGCCCTCAAAAGTGTTGGGGCGAGTCCGCGGTTTCCAAATACCGGCGCGAAAAATTTTTAGTCTGGGAATGTTCAGCGCTTTTATCGCTTTCGCCGTTTCCATGACTTGGTTTCTAGATTCAGCACTGCAGGGCCCAGCAATGAGTACTGGCCAGGCCCATGGCCATTTTTCTTTATTAGGCATACCAATATCCTATTTTGTGATTGTAACCATTCGGTCTGTGGCAGTGACAAGTTGAGAGCGAATCTCTCGTTCCATCGCTGAATGACCACTCTCTGGACAGACAATAAAATCAGCTTCTGGCCACGCTCTGTGAAGTTCAAAAGCAGATTGCATGGGGCAAACTAAATCGTATCTTCCCTGAATAATAATGCCTGGGATATGACGGATTTTGTGAATATTATTAATGAGGTAATTTGTTTCGTTAAAAAAACCTTTGTTGATAAAATAATGACATTCAATCCGAGCAAAAGCGTCAGCAAATTTTTCCTCTGCAAATCCATCTTGCAGTTTTTTATCAATCAGAAGTTTGCTTGTGCCCCCTTCCCAGCTTGACCAGGCCTTGGCCGCTTTTCTTCGCACTTCTTTATTTTCGCTAGTCAGCCTTTTATAATAGGCCTCGACCATATTACCTTGTTCATCTTGGGGAATGAGATTGAGATAATCTTGCCATAAATCGGGAAATACTCTGGAAGTTCCCTCTTGATAAAACCAATTTATTTCCCAATCTCGAAGTAAAAAAATTCCTCTTAAAATGAGCCCTCTTACAAATTGTGGATGAGAGGTGGCGTAGGAGAGTGCCAAAGTTGAACCCCAGCTTCCACCGAATACCACCCAGTGATCAATTTTTAAATGAGTTCTTATTTTTTCTATATCAGCGACTAATTCCCAAGTGCCATTTTCTTTTAATTCAGCAAAGGGTGTGCTTTTACCGCAACCTCGTTGATCAAAAAGAATAATGCGCCATTTTTGGGGGTCAAAAAATCTTCGATGATCGGCACCAACGCCTCCGCCTGGCCCTCCATGGAGAAAAAGAATAGCGGGAGCTTTGGGGTTTCCGCATTCTTCGATATAGAGAGTGTGAAGGTTAGAGACTTTTAAAAATTCGCTTTTATAAGGGGTCATTGGGGCAAAGAGGTCTCGCATATTCATCCTTCTGTGAGTGCCCTAAAAAGTGGGCGTTTAGTTTAACACTGGCCTTTTAAGCTTAGAAGTTCTTTACCCATTTAGGCAAACTAAACTTGTCGGGTAAAATACCGATAAGAATGATCAAGAGATTATGAAAAGAAAACCACAAAAACTTTTATTTTATTTTTTTATTTTAAGTAGTTTGCCCGCTTGCGTGCCCAGCACTCCTCATGATCAAATTCTTATTTCCAAATTAGGGGTATCAAGCACTGATGCTTCCTATTGCAATTCTGCTCATTCCAATGCTTCGCCCTTCGCAAACAGTAGCGATTCTCCAACTGGAACATCGGCATCTGATCCTTACAGAATTTGCACAGCAGTTCAGTATAATAAAATTGGAAGTAGCAGTTCCTATTGGAATAAATATTTCATCTTGATGACTGATATTAATTTATCTAGTTACGACGTCAATACTTTAAACCGCATTGGAAATTCAACCACCGCCTTTACGGGAACTTTTTTAGGAAATGGAAAACAAATTATTGGAACGACACTTACCGCCGCAACAACAGATTATTTTGCTCTTTTTCCCTACATAGATGCCGGTGCTGTTATTAAAGATTTAATTTTAATTTCATTTACCATTACGGGGCAAAATTATGTCGGGGCCTTAATTGGAAAGATGTCCGGTGGTTCAGTAAGCAATGTTTCTCTTTTAGATAGCTCCGTAAATGGAGTGGGGTATGTCGGAGGACTTATCGGATTGATGGTTGATGGTTCAGTTAATCGCAGCTCTTTTATTGTTTCCGGCACATCAAATACTGCAAAAGTAGTTGGCAGTGCAAGTCGTATTGGTGGACTTATCGGCAAGGCCCAGGCCGGGGCCATCAATTATTGTTCTACATCACTTCCTGGTGTGAGTGGTGTTTCCTATGTCGGTGGGTTAGTTGGTTATAACGATGGAGCGGCAATATATGGCTCAACTTCTCAAACCAATTCTAGTGCGGGAATTTTGGGAACGACTCTGGATATTGGAGGTTTGGTTGGGCAT
>JAHEZZ010000187.1 GCA_023250815.1 Bdellovibrionales bacterium | reverse complement strand
CCATCATTGGGCCTGCTATTCAGCAAAAAAATTACCCGGTAGATAACGATATTTATGAACTCTTTTTTAAAAAAAATATTTTTAAAAAGAATGGCAAAAAGTGGCTGCTCCACCTGGGCTATTTAGCGCAAATGCAACTTCAAAGTATTAACCCCCAAATCCTAGTTATACATTCACCGCTCGATACCTTTGAATCCCCAAATCTTCACTCTTATAGAAAAAATCAAACACCACTTCGAAATTATAATATTGTGAGAAGAAAATAGCAGTTGTATAAACCATTATTTATCCTTAAAATTAGCGCAATACTACAAAGGTAAAATCTATGAAAGAAACAAAAAGTTTAAACAATAACCCCTCCATTATGATTCATTCACTCCTGGTCATTTGCGCTCTTGGAATGTTTTCAATTTCTCTCTATCTCACCAAACATTATTTTGACGTAAAATTTCCAACTGATTTGGCCCAAACATCGGCCTGTAATATCAATCAATTTTTTAATTGCGATGCCACAACCCTTTCTTTCGCCTCAAATATTTTGGGAGTGCCAATTGCCCTTTTTGGTTTACTTTACGGGGCCTTCATCCTTCTCGGTTATTTATTTAGAAATGAAGAAGTGGAAGGAACTAATCACTGCTTAAGCCTCGTCAATGCTGCCGGATGTTTGATACTATTTACCTACTCCATCGTTGTACTAAAAAGTATTTGCCCCTTTTGCTCTATTTATTATGTGCTTTCTTTTATTGTCGCCTTTATCTATTTTAAACACAGCGATGAAAAAAAACCCTCCTTTAAAGTTCTGGCCATTTATGCTCTACTGGCAGCAGTTCCAGCGGCCTCACTGGCAATGGTCTCAAAGGATAAAAGCAAAGAGCAAAGTGGGCTTAAAGAATCTTTACTTAAACAATATGATTCCCTAGAAAACTTAGGTAACCCCAAGATCGACTCTCCCTATCGACTTATTTCAGGTGCTGAAAAATTCTCAGATACTCCAATTCAAATTTCTATTTTTTCTGATTTTCAGTGTCCTGCCTGTCGCGCTCTAGGTGAACAGCTACACCCTCTCTTGGCCCGCTATAAAGGCCAACTCAATATACAGTATTTTTTCTATCCTCTGGATATGAGTTGTAACTCAAAAATGACCAGCGCCATGCATCCCTTTGCTTGTCAGGCCGCTTATTTAGCGTCCTGTTTGCCACAAAAATTTTTGCAAATTCACGACGAGCTTTTTTTAAATCAAGAAAATTTCAGCACCGAATGGCTGCAAAATCTAGCAACAAAAAACGGAGTTCTCGAATGCATGAGCACCAACCAAACAATGGACAAAGTAAAGTCCCTCATTGAAGTTGGAAATCAATTTGACGTTCGTTCAACTCCCACCATGATTTTAAATGGAGTAAAGATTGAAGGTGTACTACCGACGAGCCAGTTGCAGATGCTTATTGACGAGTTAATTATGCGACCAAAAAAATAATGTCAAAAAAAAATATTTTTGAAACACTAAAAACTTTAGATTTTATTGACAATGGAAAAACTCTTTCTCATCCCATTATCGAAACCCACTGCCATTTAGATTATCTAAAAAATATTGAACTTGATCTTTTATTGGCGGCCACTGCCAATTTGGGCATTGAAAAAATAATAACCATTGCGGTATCTCCCCATAATTTTCAAACTGTTCTTGACCTAACCAATAAATATCCCAACGTGTATTGCACTCAAGGAATTCACCCTCATCAAGCGATTGAATACACCCCCTCTTGTCTTGTCACCTTAAAACAAAATATCAATTCAAATAAAGTTGTGGCGATTGGAGAAATTGGACTCGATTATTATTACAATAAGTCTCCTATCGATACGCAAAGAAAAGTGTTTGAAGAACATTTGCAATTAGCGATTGATGCAAATCTCCCCGTAGTTATCCACACTAGAGATGCCGACGAAGATACTATCAGTATCTTAAAAAATTTTTCACCACAACTAAAAGAAAAAGGCGTTATCCATAGTTTTACCTCGGGCATTGAACTTGCCCAATTTGCCCTAAGTGAAGGATTTGTTCTTGGATTTAACGGCATCATTACTTTTAAAAATGCTCTGAATGTTGTGGGTATTCTTGAGATGACTCCTCTTAACTCTCTTTTACTAGAAACAGATGCGCCTTTTCTCACCCCAACTCCTCATCGAGGCGAAGAAAACAATTCACTCTATTTGCCATTGATCGCTCAAAAAATTGCGACGGTCAAAAATGTTTCAGCTTTGCAAGTTCTCAAAACCTGCTATAAAAATACTTTAAGAGTATTTCCTAAATTGGCATAATTATTCTGAAGGCATCTTAGACTGTAATATTTCAACTGAATTTTTTAAATCTGAAGTGACATTTAAATTTAGTGGGGGCAATTCACTTTCTACCTTCGATCCGGAAGTGGGATTCACCATATCTTTAATCAAATGAAAAATGCGAAATTGAATGTCTTCTGCCTCATCAATATCAGTATGGCCCTCTGGCCGCAATTCGTTTTCAACAAAAGTTAATTTATTATTCTGAGCAATTTTTGGGCCATCGTTAAGTAGTCCAAATAGAGATTTTTGGTTGCCGATAAAATTTATATTTTTAGTGACATTTTGTGGAACAAAATCATTATTGGACCCAATTGCATCCAGTGTCACCAATAAATCAATTTTCTTAAAAGCATGTTTCGGCTGATTTAGCTCTTGAGCAATTTCCATAGCGGTATCGCCACCAAATCCGTGTCCTACTAAAATTATTTTCTGAGTTGGCCCGCGACGATTTATTTCATTTAAAATATCTTTGTGATCGCTGTAAGAAAAAAGTGAGGCCCTGGGAATATTATTGGCCAAATCCTCTATATCATGGCCTTCAAATAAGTGACCTTTAATAAAAATAATTGCCGGTGATTCTATTTTTTTTATTTCTTCTTTCTCTGCAATCTTTTGAATTACTTTTTCCCGCACCTTTTCTTTCGCTTCAGCTTTGGCCTCCGTTTTTGCTGCTGCTTTGGCCAGATCAACTGAGCTGTCTTTAATTGCAGGAGTTAAATCCTTAGGGGGAGAAGTAATCGATAATTCTTTGGCCTCTTTTGACAAAGAGACCTGCGTAGCATCTTCACCACTTTTTATTGCCTCAGAAGGAGCTGACGGTGATGGTAGATTAGATTCTCTCGCTGGTATGGCGGGATTTTCTTTCACCTCGAGTGGCATTTTTGCTGACTTGTCTTTGAAGCTTTGTTGATAGTCATAAGCGGAAGAGTAATGACGCAATCCCGATGTTTTCATTTGGTTATTATAACACTTTGAGACAAGGAGTTCTCTCGGCAAAATATCCCCTTAGATTGTAATTTTAAACACCTATTCAAGCCCCCTCACCTATGGCATATTTCTCACCTAAAATATGACGATAACTTTTTATACTAATTGCAATTGGTATTATTACTTGGAGTAAAAAATGGCCAAAATTCGGGTCGGTATAAACGGCATGGGCCGTATCGGTCGCACGGTTCTTCGTGAGTATTTCAATCGCAGTATTTCCACCTTTGAACTCGTGGCCGTCAATAATCCTGGGGATTCTAAACCCTACGTTCATCTTCTAAAATACGATTCAGTTCATGGAAAATTTAATGCTGAAGTAAAATTTGAAAATAATGAATTGAATATTAATAATAAAAAAATAAAATTTTTCAATTTTGCCTCTCCGCCCGAGATTCCCTGGGCAGAACTCAAAGTAGACCTCGTGATTGATGCCACCGGAAAATTTAAAGATAAAAAAGGTCTTTCATTACATTTAGGTAGTACCGTAAAAAAAGTTCTTATGTGCGCTCCCGGAAAAGAACTGGACGCCACATTTGTCATGGGAATTAACAACAATATTTATAAACACACCGAGCATAATATTATTAGCAATGCCAGTTGTACTACCAACTGCCTGGCCCCTGTGGCCAAAGTTCTTCATGAGAAGTGGGGAATTGAAAATGGTTTTATGACGACCGTTCATTCCTATACATCTGATCAACTTCTTCTCGACGGTTCCCATAGTGATTTAAGAAGGGCCAGGGCCGCTGCTTTATCTATGATTCCCACCAGCACAGGTGCTGCCAAAACAGTGGGAAAAATTATTCCGGAACTTAAAGGAAAACTCGATGGCTATGCTATTCGTGTTCCCACTCCCAACGTTTCTCTTGTAGACTTCACGTGCACTTTAAAAAAGGCCGCAAGCAAAGAGGAGATCAACATTGCAATGAAAGAAGCCTCACAAACGTATCTCAAAGGAATTCTAGATTACACTGATTTAGAATTAGTAAGCAGTGATTTTATGGCCAATCGATTTTCTTCTATTTTTGATTCCACTTTAACCAACGTCATTGGCAACAGCGCAAAAGTTGTTGCTTGGTATGACAACGAAGTTGGTTTTTCAAACAGAGTTGTTGATTTAGTTGAATTTATAGCATCTCAATATTAGAAATAAGTATGAGGAAAGATCATGGCACAACTAAAATACATTGATGAAATCGAGCTCAAAAACAAAAAAGTTATTGCCCGTTTTGATTTCAATGTACCTTTTTTAAAAAACGATAATAAAATAATTTCCGATTCAACTCGTATTGATGCCACAATACCCACTATAAAATATCTTTTAGAAAATGGCGTAGATCGAATCGTCATGATGGGCCATCTGGGAAGACCAGAAGGCAAGAGAGATATGAAATATTCTCTAGAACCAGTGGCAAAGATGCTGGCGGTAAAGCTGGGCATGGAAGTT
>JAHEZZ010000046.1 GCA_023250815.1 Bdellovibrionales bacterium | reverse complement strand
TAAAATTCGAAGACATGCCGTAATAAGGCATGTTGAGAAATTTGTATTTGCAAGATGGCGTGAAAGGACAATTAAGATTCACTTGAAAACTCAACTGGGATCAGTATAAGGTAACACTTTAAATTAGTCAGGCCATAAAAGATTAGTTACAGTGATGAGTATAATATGAGAAGCGAGCTTTTAATTATTGGCAATGAAATACTAAGCGGAAATACCGCTGAAGCGAACGGCAAATGGCTGGCCCTTAAACTTCGAACCCTGGGTATCTCACTTGACCGCATTACCGTCATCCCTGACCAGCAAGAAGAAATGCTGGTGGCCTTTAAAGAATGCTTTGAGCGCTCTGATCTTATTTTTACCAGTGGAGGACTTGGCCCCACCCAGGATGATCTCACTAAAAATATTTTAGGCCAATTTTTTAAAGGCGAACTAAAAGCAGATAGATTAGGTGAAGAAATTGCTAGGGATAATTACCAGCGCTTTGGCCGAGAATGGACTCCCAAATCCAATTTTTATCATATTATCCCGGAAGGCATCACTCCCCTTAAAAATCCAAATGGCCTGGCCCCTGGCCTGCTTAAAATTGATCGAGAAAAAAATAAAATGTTTTTCTCTGCCCCCGGTGTTCCCCGAGAATTTTCCGCCATGGTTAACGAAGTTTTTATACCTCAAATTCTCTCTTTTTTTAAAAAGCAAAATGACCCCATCGAATCTTTTAAAATTAGAACTTTTGGAATTCCAGAAGAAAAAATATTTTTCGAACTGTGCCCCGCTCTTTGGAAAAAATTAGAAAAATTCGGATCAGTTTCATCACTGCCACAAACTACCGGGGTGGATATTGTCCTCTCTTTTAGGCCAGAACAATTTTCTAGAGAAAAAATTTATCATGATTTTATAAGTTCCGCTGATTATCAAATTTTAAAACCCTTCATTTGGCAAATTGGCGAATTGCAGGCGGAAGAATATGTCGCCAAAATTTGCCGTGAAAAAAAATTGACATTGTCTTTAGCAGAATCTTGCACTGGCGGTTATTTAGCGAACTTATTTACCAATATAAAAGGGATAAGCCAAATTTTTCTAGGCAGTGCCGTCACCTACTCCAACTATGCCAAAGAATCTTTAATTGGTGTGCAAAAAAAATCGCTGGAAACTCACGGCGCCGTTTCTGAGAATGTGGCCAAAGAAATGGCCCAGGGATCTCTGGCCAAATTTAACAGCGAGGTGAGTGTCTCTCTCACCGGAATTGCTGGGCCCGATGGTGGCAGCGAGCAAAAACCAGTCGGTATGGTTTGCATCGCCATTTCTGCAAGAAATAAAAAAACAATCGTATCAACTTATTTTTTTAAAGGCGACCGACTGAGACTTAAAGAGCGTTTTGCCCAAAGAGCATTGCTTGATTTAATCGCCTATCTTGAACTAACCTAAGACACGCCCTAGTGCACTTCCATTTCAAATTTTCCCTTATCAGTAGTGCTTGAAGATTTTTTTACTTGATGATTATTATCATGAGCAGTTTCATGTTTTTTATTTTCTTTAATAATAGAATTGGCCTTTTTCTTAAGCCCTGAAAAATCATCTTCAGACATTTTTGCCAACTCTGCTTTGGCATTCTTCGCCTCATCACCTGAGATATTGCCATTTTTTTGCAATATTTCGATCATTTGCTCGATTTGTTTTTTATCCAAATGATCCAACCCGGACATCATTTCACCTAATCCAGGGCCAGATCCCGCTGCAAAAGAATTAAAACTAAAAAAGAAAATCGCCGCAAAAAAATATTTTTTAAAATGATTGCTGTTCATACTCGAGTATCCCCCTGTGATACAAACTCACCTATTCTACACTAAATGATAAAACTTCCCAAATTCACGAGCTAACAGCTCAAAAAGAATGGGCTAATACCAATTCCACTAATTAATGCTGGCATCTTTAGCGCTACTTTTTGCCATCTTACATTTCTCATCGTCGTAAAATACTCAACGTGCCCCAGGGCACGTCTGCGTTTTTTCTCCTCTTCAAAACGCAATCTGGAAAAAACTAACACCAAATCTATCCAGCATTAATTAGTGGAATTGGTATTACAGAAAAATCAAGATAATAGCGCCAAAAACAATACGATAAACAGCAAAAGAAGCAAGGCCAAATTTAGCGACAAATTTTAAAAAATAATGGATGGTCAGAAGTCCCATCATAAATGAAACCAGACCGCCAAAAAAAATCACTCCTGAATCAACTTGATTAAGATGGCCCTGAAAATCTTTAATGAAGGCCAAGGCCCCTCCAAAAATAATTGGAGCGGATAAAAGAAAACTAAATCGTGTGGCATCCAAACGAGTAATTCCCATACAGCGAGCAGCACTCAAAGTAATTCCCGAACGGGAAACCCCAGGAAAAAGGGCCGCTGCTTGGGCCACCCCAACGATCATTGATTTTAATATTTTGTTTTTATTCATCTCGGAGGCAATATTTTTTCCCCAAAAATCACAGGCCCACATTACTGCTCCAAAAAAGATTAAATTGAGAGCGATAAATTTGGGGTGCCGGCCAAAATCGAAGGCCATCTTTTTTATCAATAATGCAGCTATCGCTGTTCCGCCAATTGCAAAAAATAAATTGAGAGAATAAAAATCTGAAATCTCTTTTTTTTGTATCAGGCAATTTATATTACCTACGAAGTCTTTAATTATTTTTATAATATCTTTAATAAAATAAAGTACGATCGCCAAGGCAGTTCCAATATGCATCGCCAAATCAAAACTCACTCCCGGATCTGGCCAATGAAAAAAATAAGGAAGCAAGGCCAAATGCCCACTACTACTTATGGGTAAAAATTCTGTAAGGCCTTGAACCACCCCATAAATTAACGCCTCAAAATAACCCATATATATACTCCTCTGTCGATTTTAAGAGATCAAAGAAGAGAGCGCCAACAAAAAATGGCACTGAGGCGATAAATAATTTATCGCCACTTTTTTCATCTTATTTTTATAGGCATAAAAATTCTGTGTAATTTAAGGCCGTTAAATAGCTATTTAAAAGGGTCTTCAATTAATCATAAATTCTTTCTGCTAAATACTTTTAATCCCCCTTAAAATGAATAAAAGTGACCTTGTTTCATAACCTTGGCCTAAACTTAGAATACTTTTTGCCGATACGGAAATTGCTTTAATTTATTCAAGTTTTGTCTTTGCTGGAGAGAATGAAGATGAAGAAGAAAAAAAGGGACGTTCTAACGTCATTTTTCAAATTTATAAAAATCCATTTGCTAGTGTGGTCGCTTATTTTACAGGCCATCCCCTACAATCTGGCCCTGGCCGATAACACTCGGGTGGCCAACGCTTTAATAGGGGCCGGTGGCCAAATTTTAAATGATGTCAAACAGGGTATGATGGATAATATGCGTATGATGCAGCAGTATCAACAAGCGGAATCCTTACTGCAACCGCTGCAACCAAAGTTCACACCAAGTGAAAAATTTCCCATGTGTAAAGTTCCCACGGTCCTTGCAGACAGGCCAGTGGGGGTTTGTCAAAATCCAGTCCCCGGAGAGGAGTACCTCAATCAAAGACTGATTGATCTTTCTGAAGATTACCGGCGTTTTTATGCCGAAGGAAAAGAGCTTGGGCAAAATACCAAATACCCCGACGGACTTCAATGTGTAGAGGATCAGAAAAAAAGACTCCTGTCGCAAATGGATGACAAGATAAATGAAATTTCACAAATCAGCGAACAGATACAAAGAGCAACCTTGGAACAAAAGAAAATGTTCGATGAAATGAAAAAATCGATGGAGCACACCAATGCAGAACTAGAAGGTGGCGGAAATTTACCCGGAGACAAATCTAAAAGCTGGACGGGGGAATTTGGCAATAACGACTGCAAGCATGTTTTAGGCGATGCCATGCTCTCCGCTAATCCTCAAAAAGGGCTCCGAGCAATTGCCGGCGCCATGACCGATGCTAGTAACGGTGGAAAAAGCTTGCAAGACTACGCTGCCGATATGCCCGGAGAGATGGCAAAAATGGAAAATAACCTGACGGGGCAAATTAAAAGCATTACAGACGATATCAAAAGAGTGGGCATTGAAGATTGGATTAAAAATCCCACAAATGGCCAAGCAAACGCTGAAGGGCAAACAAAATTTAAAGAAATCGACAAGGCCATTGCTAATCAACAACAGGTATTCTCTGCAGAAATGAAGCGAATCGGAAAAAATTTATCCTACTTTACAAAAAACGGTGTCGATTTACCTGAGCTCGATCACAATTTCTCCGAAAATTTTGCCAACTTCAAGTCCGGGGCGAAACAATTTATACACGATAATTTTATCAACAATTGTATCAGTGGGCCCGGAGTGATGAGAGAGACAAAAATTCAACAACAGCAAGAGCGAGGTGGGTCTGATCACAAGCGCTATGAAGATCAACTGAAGATCATTATGAATACACCTGTGCAAGAAATGAATTTAAAAGCGAAAATGGAAAGAATTAGAGCTTTAGATCAGGAATATAAAATAACACTAAAAACCAAATCAGATGTGGGGCTAGACACCTTCACCAATACCGAAACAAAAATGAAAGAAGCAATCGCTCTTTGCGAAAAAAGATTTACCTCACAAAAAAGTAACCCTAGTAAAGTTGGTTCAAAATCCAACTCCGACGAAGCGGATAAGGCCCTTTCTTCTTTAGGAGATTTAGAGGCCCTTAACCGAAATTTTACTACCAATATAGCAAAGGCCATTCGAACCAAAATGGACGAATGTGGTGCCGGCCAGGAAGCGGGAGTGGTTGGCAAATGCGATTCCTCAAAAATGAATAGCAGTGACCCCAATTTTTGTATGAAAACTGCCCCACTTTGCGCTCAACATGTTTTAAACTGCGTGGGGACGGCGAAAGAATTGATTAAAAAAAGAGAGGATCACTTAAAATCGGATGAAGCTAAATACAACAAGGCGATGACAGAATTAACCTCTAGGCAACAGGCATTGGTCGACAGAGTTAAAATGCTAGCAATTGCCGATGCGGCGATGATCAAGGCCTCTTTCAAAGAATCATCATTTGAAATAAACGAAAGTCTTTTTATTATTCCAGCGGAGCAAGCAAAGGTTGCCGAACTTGGAAATGTCAGCTTAATCGGGGGAGGAAAATTAGATTCTCTCGATCAAGTGGCAAAAAACATGAAAGGTGTAAAAGAGATGCTAAAAGCGCAAAAAGAAAATGTCGATAAAGAAGTAGAAAAATATCTCACTCTACAAAAAGAAGGGATCGCCAGAAATGAGGCCTTTTGGAAAGAGACGGGAGATAAATGTCGGGCGATGCTCAACCAAATTAATCAAAATGCAGCGCAAGCGTTTAAAGAACAAAAAGATGCCGCAGATAAGTTGCAAAATGAGGTCGGGGCGTTCTGTATGAAGTATGCGGGACTGGCAGCGGCAGATAATCCAGCTGCCGGTTGTGATGGCGATAACTCACCATCAACCCTCTACACCGATGCAAGCAAAATTGCCGCCCATATTAATCCCGATGTGATTAACAATATTTTGAAATATAAAAATGCCTGCGCCCGGGCAAACAACGAATCAAAATTCAACGCTTCCGCCACGACTAGTGAAAATCCCATTAACAATTATTGCAGCAGCAACACTTCAAATGAAACCCTGGCCGATTCACTATTAAGCGATATGACTGGCATGCTTCCTCCGGGAATCCTCCCTTCATCTCTGCAGGCCTACGTGAGATCGCCAAATCCTTCGGCAACCTTAATGGATAATGATGGCAATGATTTTCTGAAATCCCCGCTGGGCAGGCAAATTCAACAAATAAGAATGATCGCTCAAGAAGGAAAGAATGGAGCAACCTCCTTTAATATGCCCGATACCAAGCTGATATCTGAAGACCTTTTAAAAGAGGCAGCTCAAACTAAAAATAATTACAGCAGTGCAAGTGACAAGGAGACGGCAGCAGGAAAAAAGCTAATAACAGATAGCACCACGGCTGAAGCTAATTTAAAGAAAGCGATAACTCAACTAGGCGCTAAAAGCGATTCTCTTTGCCAAGCAATGAAACAACAAATAATTCTAACTGCTATCAACTCTTGTGCTGACAAAAATTATTCCCCTGGTTGTATTGAAACTGAGAAGGCCAATGCCCAAAAAAATTCCTCTGGAATTATGGGACAACTGAATGGCATTGCCGCTAATGCCGCTAAAATGGGTAAGGCCAATGACAATGGGGCCTTTAGCAGGATGGGCGAAAGTGCTAGAATCCCGTGCCCTAATCTCAGCAATGGGGATCGATTATATAATTCTCTTATGGAAGGCTTAAGAAGCAAACCTCCGGCGCCACAAAATGGCAATCAGGTGCAGAAATAAAGGAGAAATGAAGATGAAAAATCTCTATTCTTTTTTTTCCAAACTTACTAAAAATATTTTAGTGCTGACTCTTTTATTTTCTTGTATTGCCAATGAACCTCGGGGCAACTCTCGAGTCACTCGGCAAAATTCCACAATTAATAATACCAATACCCCTGTGGGTTTTGGCCGGGCGCTGAGGGATAACCCTATTATGCTCTCGGGAGATCTTGCGCTCTCCCCCAGTGTCGACCTCAATACCCTTTTAAAATCTGATTACGATTTTATTTCCTCTGGAGCAACTCTCAGCGATACCTGTACCATGTCTAATGGCGTGAGCTTTATCACTATGCCAAAAGATTGTTTTCAAATTCAACTGGACGAACATGCCCTGCCTCTTAGCAATTCTTCCCGCAAATGGGGTTATGACGCCAACTCCGAAAACTTTCTCCAAGTGCATACTTTTTTCCATGAAAATAAAGTCATCGATCGCTTTCACGATGCGGTTTACAAAAACTTTACCTATGCCACAGGGGCAAGCTACCGCACCGCCATTCCCACAACCATCACTAGCGACTACTGGTTTTGGTCAGATCAAACTGATCCCAATGGCGATACCCTTTATATTTATCCCGGCTGCGATCAAGAGGACAACGCTCACTTTTCCGCTTCACGCTGGTCCCTTTGTTACGGCTTTGATTCTGTTTTTAATCAATTAAAATTCGCTCACGATCCAACTATTGCCTATCATGAAACAGCACATGCTTTAGTTTTTGTTATGTCCAACGCTAGAAATAGCGCCGCTTCAACTATTGTCCGGGTAAACCCCGGCTATAGTTTTTACGACGAAGCAGGGGCGCTCAACGAAGGATGGGCCGATTGGTTTAGCTATTACGTCAATGGACGAACTCATTTTGCGGAATGGGCGCTAGGGCGTTTTTTGAATGCCTCAAGGCCAATTAGCGAAGCTGATTCACTTCATATCGCCGGAATTAGCACCGCCAATAACGAACGCTTGGCCTATCCCTCCTATCTCAATTACGACCCCAACGCCCCCAAAGAAGTGGTGGAAGATATCCATAATGGCGGTATGATCGCCTCTCACTTTTTAACCGCCTTCACCAAAGATTTAATAAAAACCTGCGGTTTTACACATACACAGGCAGGCGATTTTGTTCTTTATTTTATGCATGAAGCGCTGGCCGAGTTGGGGGATTTAACCACCAAGGCAGCAGACTCAAGCGCCGTCGGCACAGTTAATTTAAACACCACAAACGCCTATGAGTGGCACAAATATGTCAACCCCATTAACTACCGAAGATTTTTTCAAACTTTTGGACGCTACGTCGGCAACACCATCGCCAGTGGGGCCACCACTTGCAATGGCACCGCTTATAATATTTCTCGCTTTGAAAGTTTACTTGATAACTATGGGCTGCTCCTTTTTAGAACCTACAACAACAACGGCGGCGGAAGCACCGTTCTTTCGCCAACACTGGGACATTTGGGACCTAACACCAGTGTTAACTCCGCCAATCGCCTTAGAAGTGTACTTGTTAGCAAAGATTTAATTGAGTATGACCCCTCGATAAATGCCGTTAAGGCCTACATCGTCGATTCAAGAATAAGTATTAAAGACACGGTTAAAGGATTTCTAGAATCAGGACTAGTAACCGGCATTTCCTCGCAAATCCCCTCTGATTTTCGCTACAACAATAATAACTCCCAAGTGAGTCCCGGAGAAGTGGTGGGAGTCGCTCTCAATCTCTATAACAACTCCAATACTCCGATGGCCGGGGTGCAAGTCTTGGCCAATGATTGGGACCATGTAAAACGAGGTATCGCCTCTGACGCCGGAAAACCGTGCAACAACTTCGCTGATTTATTTCCCATTGATTCAGAGGGAGGCACCGGGAGTCAAGAAATCGGCATCCCCGCCGCCGGCGATTGCAAATTCACAACTCAAAGTAATAGCATAAGTGAAATTGCTCCTTCTTGCTTCGTGCAGATTTCCAAAAATGGTGCCACCACTTGGGCCTTGCAAACAGCACTGCAAACTAAAATTGGACTTGAGGCCAAAGATTGCCTAGACCCCAGCAACACCGAAAATTGTTTTATTCGTATGATCAAGGGCGCTGATCACGCTTTTTATTCTAAAATTGACCCCAATAAAACGTGGGCGCAAACCCAGTTTGGAGTTTCTTCCTCGCCCTCTTTGAGTTCTAGCAGTTTAGTTTTTCTTGAGGCCAGTCCCTGGATCCCACCGGGAACCGTTTTTAATTGCCGAATGCGAGTGCGCTTCACCAATTGCGATGATTGCTGGCATGATTTAACTCTAACTCCAAACGACGACTACCTAGACAAAGATTTTAGCGGGGATCGTCCTTTTAAAATTATTAATTTTAACTTCACTGTAATCAATTAGGGGGGGGCGATGAAGCAGGGGAAAAATGCAATTTTTGGCAAAAAATCCCCCTACCCTCCAATCGATCCTAAAAAAAGTTTCATTCTCATTTTATTGCTTTTTTTATTCAATTATCTTTTTCATTATTTTTCCGCCGGCCTAGAAAAAAGAGAGGTCGCTTCAGTTGAAGGAATTGACGACACCCCAAAAAACTGGACGGCCCATCGCCATACAGAAAAGGGCATGGCCACCGAACTTCCCAGCATTTTAAAATTAAAAAAATTTGATCTTTATAAAAAAGAAAAGAAGATCTTAGAAGAAAAAAAATTTGCCGAATTTGAAGGGCGAAAAATTATGGGAGAAGACTATATTTTAAAAACTAAGACTCCTGAAATAACCGTTTTCCTGAATGAAAAGAGCGACGATTGGACAGAAAAAACGGCCAGTGAAATATTGCGTTTTCACGATGACGACACCGAGCTTTTTATCGAGCATAAAAAAGAACTCATCATTCTAGGGCCCAAAGGAGCAAGGTACGTGGAGCAAGCAGTGCTAACTTTTGTCGGCCCGAATAAAAGAAAAGGTTTTAGCGCATTAATCGACAGTCAAACGGGAAAAATTATTCAGGCCTGGGGAGGAGATATCACCGAGAACTATGGTAAACGGAGAGGGTCTCGTTCTCCTTCAGCTGAAGCAGAATAGCTTCTTTTTCTTTTTTTTCATTGAACATTTGAATCATGCCGATCAGACAAATCATCAAAATAATATGGGCAGAGTGAGCAAGAGCAGATTGATTTTTTGGGACACTTAATTTTTTCATTCCTTGAATCCCCTGATAAATTCCTTCTCCATTCATAAGAAGGTTATTCATAGTAGCAGAGAGATTTTTGCCAAGGAGAAGAAAGCAAAGTGGAGTGTAAAAGTTTCTTCGGGTGACTAGATTATTAGATATCCGGCGAATACCAACAAAGCGGTCTCGCTCCTACTTCCCCATCTTTACATGCGCCAATTCGAGGATTTTCAGGATCAAAATCTACCGCACTATCTTGCTTACAATTAGCAGCTGAAACTATCGTATCCACCCGACACTGGGGAGAAGGATGCGAGGTAATAGTTCTTAAAACCTGAAATCCATCTTCTTTGCTAAGAGTTGGCCAAATATTTCCCTCTCGAAGAGAAGCAAAAATCCGCCCCATGGAAAGTCCGGCAAGAGACATTCTTATGCAAAGATCGCTGTTACATTTTCTAAGGGCAAAGGAAACTTCTACATCATCAGGCAAATTGCTTTTTAATTCATCATTAGATTTAGGGCGAGCGGCAAGCATTTGATCAATCTGTTTTTGCAATTTTTGGCCAATCTCACTTTGATGCTCAAGCAATTTGGGAAAACATTTTGTGGCGGCATAATAATCTGCCTGCCCTTCTGCAGATGACCAACTTCGAAGCTCAGAATCCCCACGAAACTGCTTAGGAGCACCCCCATAATAGTGGCCAAGCTCGTGGCAAAGCACCATCCAAAGCCCATCGGGTGAGGCCTCAAAATGGCGGGCCATGCCCCCTTCTATGGTAATTAATAAATTATTGTCAAAATCTTTTGTGGCATGAGCATTAATGCGATCACTCTCCCAATCTCTCTTTATAATTAATTTTTTATTGCTTTTAGCTGCGATGATAGGGGCAAAAACCGCTTCGAAATGATCAATCAAATTATTGAAAGTATTTTGATCAATAACGGATAGAGGTTCTTTAGCGAAAAGTGAAAAATTAAATATAAAAAAAAGAAACAAGGCGAGTAATTTACCGTCCATATTTTTCCTTATACTCTATCCTTTATGAAAGGAAAGTTATACCCCTATTCTATCTCTGATTTGGTTCTTGTTGACAAGTTTATCTCTTGAAAAGTAAGAAAAGGATAGAGGCTTAACCAAACCTGATTTTAATCAGGTTTATATGTGAAAACAATCTGCTCCTTTTATCTTTAAGATCAAAGTCAGAATGTCTCAAAAGAATTAAAAATTAGTTATAAAAAAAATTGGTGAACTGATTCACCGATGGAAAAGGGGATATATATGAAAAGAAATTTAAAACTAATATCTTTGGCGGCCCTAAGCGCCGGCGCACTCATGAATAGGCCAGTAATTGCCAGCACTCCTATTGAAACTTATATTCCAGTTGAGCATGTCTATTCTCCAATGGGGTTTGACAGTAATGACCGCACTGAAGTTATAGTTGAGGGGATCTTGCCTAATTTGTGTCATAAATCACCAATGACGACGGCCAAAGTGTCGGGAAATACCATCAAGATTACAGTGAAGGCCATGAAGTACGAATCTTCAAGTCCTTTTTGCCCAGAAATCGCACTTCCTTTTGTGACAGCAGTCAATGTCGGCATTCTTGATAAAGGAAAATATGACATCGTCGTCAACGGCAAAACTATTTTTGAAAAAAAATCAGAGATTGCAGTAAACGAAGCTTCCAGCGATGCTGTTGATGATTTTATTTACGCCAATGTTGACCATGTGGAAAAACACGAAGGCTCAAGGGTGGTAGATCTCAAAGGTTATAATCCAAGCGAGTGTTTGGAACTTGATAAGGTTGAATTCTTTGACAATAGCAAGGATACTTATTCAGTTCTCCCTAAGATGAAACAAGTGTCTACTTTCTGCCCGATGAAAATGGTGGCCTTCAGTTTTCCTACTGAAGTTCCAACAAAACTTGAAAGAGAAAAAGTTCTTCTTCACGTAAGAGTAATGGATGGGAAATCGGTCAACACCGTCTTCGAAAATCAGTAGTCGATTGCGGTTTTGATATAAAAAAGGGCCCGAGAAATCGGGCCTTTTTTATTATCTTTATAAATACTCACAGATTAATATCACCTTTTTTGGGAACCAGAGGAGTCGGGCCATTATCCTTCTCCTCCTCTTTAGCAGTAGGGCGATTTTGAGCTTTTGGAGATTCTCCTTCGACCGCCATTTTCCCAGGATTTTTTTTGGGAAATTTAATTAAAATTTCACCATTTTTATTTTCAAAGGTGGCCCTGGCACCATCCACGTCACTAGGGATAGTGTAAAGCTGATTAAAACTAGATACTGATTTACTTTTAATACCACCACTTTCACTCACCTCTTCAGTGGACCCTCGTATTTGGATTTTTCCTTTTTCAATTTTAATATCAACAGGTGAATCTTTAGGCGCTTTATACTTCAAAATAAGAATGCGCTCTTTTGGTGTCTCCATCCAATGAGAACTCCCCTGAGAAAGACCGACAAAAGGATCCCAATCGTCTAAAAATTGATTAAAATTATCATCATCAAAAAAACTACCCATATCATTGCCATGAAATTTTTCCATCAGCTCTTCAAATCTTTTGCTAACATCCCCGAGCATATCAACTCCTAAAAGTTCCCGGATTTTCTCACGGTTTTTAGCAAGCTCATCTTTCAAGTGATTCATCTTTTGTTCTTTTTTTAATTTAAGACTAGGGCCAGGTGTAATTTTTTTATTTTGATCTTGAGAAAAAACTTTTTCCATCCCAAAAGTAAAAATAAAAAGAAAGGGCAAAATTTTATTTTTCATTTTCTCTCCTCTTTAAAATCACTCATTATATCTTCTAATTTTATAACATCAAAGGCCGGCATTTCATAAGGGTGAGATTTTTTCAGGGCCCTCAATGCATCTTTCAGATATTCACTGGAACAAATCATTTCCACTTTTAACTCTCTTACTTTTTCTATCACCTGCTCACTGCCAATAAAAGGCCTACTTCCCTTTAGGGGACGAAATTGTCCAAGCCCTTCAACTTCAAATGAACAGCAGTCATAGGCCCCAATCTTCCCCGCCCCAGAAGAAAAAAGTGCCTCTTTAACTTTCTCTGAATAATCAATCGGAACAAAAAAAGATATTTTAAAATTCACCGTCAAACTCCTGACAAAAAATTAACTTGTTCAAATATATTCTTACAAAACTATTTAGCTCTTAACTTTTATTAGACAAATAAGATCACCGCCCATCACAATTAATTAAACGCATGATGCGAACTACTTATTAAATCTAAGGAGGATACTGTGATGATGATCACCAATATCACTAAAAAAATGTTTTTGACATCTCTGACGCCAATTGTCGCCTTCTCTCTTTTTTCTCCTTCTCTTGTCAACGCATGTGATCCATCTGGAACTTCTGGAATCGTCGAAGAAAATAACCTCTACATTGCTGCTGATTCTAAAGCAATTTACACAATCTCAAATGAGAAATTTAATCAAATTTTAGAAAAGATAAATAACATTTACTCTCCTATTTTTACCGCAAAAGGAAAAAAATTAGTTATCCAAAAAAGCTGGGATGATGGAACGGTGAATGCTTACGCTCAACAAGAAGGCAATGACTGGAAAATTTCAATGTTTGGCGGGTTGGCCAGGCATGAAGCAATCACCGAAGATGCTTTTGCTCTTGTTGCCTGTCACGAAATTGGCCACCATTTAGGTGGCGCTCCCAAAAAAGCATCACAATGGGGGGGAGCGGTTTCTTGGGCCAGCAATGAAGGACAAGCAGATTATTGGGGAACGATGAAATGCCTAAGAAAATATTTTGAAAAAGACGATAATCAAGCAGTGGTAGCGGCGATGGTTGTTGACCAATACGCCAGTAATAAATGCCATCAAAGTTTTGCCAATGCCGAAGAAATTGCAATATGCGAACGTTCATCAATGGCCGGTCTTTCTTTAGGAAATTTATTTAAGGCCCTTAGAAATAGCACTGTTGAACTTAAATTTGATACCCCAGATGGAGGCCGTGTTACTCGAACAAATGACAATCACCCTGCTTCACAATGCCGTCTAGACACTTATTTCAATTCGGCGCTTTGTGATAAAAGTCACAACGATGCTGTAAGTAATACTGATGCAAATGTCGGTGTCTGTAGTGAACGTGATAATCAAACAGTTGGGATTAGACCTCGCTGTTGGTTTTCTCCTTCTAAGTAATAGAAGGCCAAATATGCTCGTAAAAAAGGCCCGAAGGAATCGGGCCTTTTTTTATTTAGCTATCAAAGAGCAATTACTTCTTTTTCTTAACTGCTTTTACTTCCGCAGGTTTTGCTTCTGGAGCGGGGGCCGCTTCAGGTGCCTTAATTGCAAAAAGTTCAACTTCAAAAGTTAAAATTGCACCACCTGGAATCTTTGGAGGAGCGCCGTGATCGCCGTATCCTAAATCAGATGGAATAACCAATTTAATTTTTCCGCCTTCACCAATAAGTTGTAGTCCTTCAGTCCAACCTTTAATAACTCGGTTAAGTGGAAAGGTAACTTTTTGTCCTCTCTCGACAGAAGAATCAAACACCGTGCCATCGCTTAAAGTTCCGTGATAGTGCACTTCCACTGTATCATCAGCTTTTGGTTTTTTCCCAGATCCTGGATTGATAATTTTATAGGCAAGCCCTGACTCAGTTTTTTGAGCTCCCGCTTCTTTTAAAAATTTTTCCATGTAACCAGCGCCTTCTTCTTTCGTTTTTTTAGAAGCGATTTCCATTCTGGACTTAAACATTTCTTGTACTTTAGTTTGGTACTGCATTGGATCCACTTCTGGTTTTTTATTTTGAGCAGCATCAGTCAAGCCTTGAGTAAGAGCGCTCATTTCACTTTCGCTTGGACTTAAAGTACCAAGGCGAGAACCAAACATCGTACCAATAGAGTAAAATACTTTCTGTTCTTCAGTTTTAAGTTCAACTCGTCCTTGTTTTTGACAGCCTACCATTGTGGTAAGTCCCAAGCTCAAGGCCGTAACAATGGCCACATTTTTCATAATCCTTCCTTTTTTAAAACAATTTAACCCGACAACTGTAAACATTTCTCTTTGGCCTATCAAGAAAATCTTAACTATTTAATTGCTTTTAAGGCCCCTTTTCTAATCTGCGACCTTTGTTCATCACTTCCCGAAAAATCATAATTGTAAAGGGCACTTTCCCAATCTCCATACATAGGGTTCGGTAACACAATCATCCGACGGCCAAATTCTTCCTTGAGTGCATCGGAAGCAGCTGCTCTATCGGCGACACTTTTCTTGTCAAAAAGGGAAGAAAAATCAGATGCATTATCACCAATTAAAAGCGCAATTTCATATTTTTGAGAAACCAATACTCGCCGATCTTCTTTTCCAGAAGATTTTCCTTTAATTAAAATATTTTCTTTTTTAATGGGGTATTTTAATTTTTGAAAATTTTTGTAAGTGGCCTCAAGTTCAATGTCTTTGCGATTGGTGACAATAAAAATTTCAACATTTTTACTAGCAGCAAATTGTAAAAAATCCAAAGCTCCAGGGATCGCAGAAGCTTCGGCCTTATCCACCCAATTTTTCCAATTATCATTACTAAAAGTTCTATTTTCCAAAATATTAGTCGCTTGGTAGGCCCCATTATCTAAAATGGTTTCATCGGAATCTAAAACCACTGCCAATAATTTACCTTTTTTAGCAGTTTTAAGTTTTAAATTAAGTTGGTCTTTCGCAGTATTGTAGGCCTGATAGGACAATGCTTTGTATTCCGCTGATGTTTGAAACCAAACGGTCCCTCCAATTAAATGATCCTGATTGCTTTTGCTTGGGCCACCAGTACCTTTATGAGCACAGCTCAGCAAAAAAAATAAACCCATTACAGTTAGTGAATGCAAAAAATCTTTCATCAAAATCTCCCTATGATTAATGGCCAGCTTCATCTAGCGCTTTATTACACAATTGATCAGCAAATTCATTTTGCGGGTGTCCAGCATGTCCCTTCACCCAAATAAATTTTAAAAAATTAAACTCTTGGCATAAATTATCTAATTCTTGCCAAAGATCGATATTGTCCGGCGTTTTCTTATCCGCTTTTTTCCAGCCCTTTTGCTTCCAACCGGGCACCCATTTTTCAATTCCTTCAATTACATATTTTGAATCGCTAAATAAAAATACAGGGCCATTTAAATCGGCCTCACTGTCAATCAAATAATCTTTAGAAAGTCTTAAAGCATTGATCGCTCCAGATAATTCCATGCGGTTGTTAGTGGTTGGAACATCAATCCCACTACTCTCAAAACAAATTTCAAGTTTTCCCGATTTTATTTCCATGCCCAGCGCCGCCCAAGAGCCCGGCCCAGGATTTTTGCGACAAGCGCCGTCGGTAAAAAGCGCTAGACCTTTTTTTTCATTGGCAATTTCAGATGGCAAATGATGGATCAATTTTTCTTCTTCTTTAGAGAGCTTTTTTCTTTTTTTGGCCGACAAGTACGCCTCATTATTTTAATTTAAGAAATTTTCTTTTGCCTATTTTAATTGTTTTGCCCTTCCAAGAAGGGTCTAAACTTATATCCGTATTTTCAATTTTGAGTCCATCGACAATTGAAATTGCCCCTTGTTTTGAGAGACGCCGAACTTCTCCTTTACTCTCTACTAAATTAAGTTCAACCAAAAGAGTGGTCAACCCTTCCCCACCCTTTATTTCGTAGACAGGAGCATCCTCTGGAACCTGGCCCTTTTTAAAAATATCTTCAAATTTTTGGCGCATCTCTTGGGCCACTTCAGACCCATGAAAAAAACTGACAATTTTTTGTGCTAATTGTTTTTTTGCCTCATTAGGGTGAAGCGATCCAGATGCCAAATCACTTTCAATTTGAAAAAATTCCTGGGCGGTTACGCCGGCGATATACTTATAATACTCCAACATCAGTTTATCGGGAATGCTCATCA
>JAHEZZ010000186.1 GCA_023250815.1 Bdellovibrionales bacterium | reverse complement strand
GATCACAGAATAAGGGGTATTAAGAGTTTGAGGATCAACTCCCACCCAAGTTTGAACCCCCTGGTGAAGCGCCGGCCCCAAGGTGTAATGATTGTAAGGCGTAAGATTATTTTGCCAAGAGGCCTTTGCCATTGCCTGCAATTTTTCTTCGCATTTGTTGATGGGAAATTTTAAAATACTATCTATTAAAATAGAATGTAATTTAAAAATTGAAGGATTTTCTTTTGGAGCAGAAAAAAAACGGGAATCGACAATTAGTTTTTGCAAATCAAAATCACTGAGATTTCTGGCCTTCATTTTTTCCCAATAAGTAAGGTCATCTGAAAAAAGATCGCTCAAATGCGTGCCCCAACTCGTAATCTCCAATGATCCAAAACAATTAAAGACCAAAGAGGCCTAGAAGCATCAATCTTGTTGTTATTATGCTTATGCCACAAATCTAGAAAGAAATTTTTCTCTAGCGGGCCATCATGATCAAACAATGGTGAGTGAGCGAAAATTCCCTCCAATCTTTTATTCAGAGGGCCCTTAATCCAACTGGAGAGGGGAATACCAAAACCTTTTTTTGAGCGAAAAAGAATTTCATCGGGAATCAACCCGCGATAAGCAGACTTTAAAATATACTTGCTGGTTTTATTTTTAAATTTAAACTCTCCATCTAACTTAAAAACATATTCGGCCAGATCATTATCTAAAAAAGGAGGCCGAGTTTCCAAACTTTCCCCCATTGATGCACGATCGACTTTACTTAAAACTGAGCCCGGAAGATAAGTTTTAAAATCAAAAAGCAAAGGTTCATCTAAAATAAAATCACTATTTTTTCCAAACCACTCCCGCAAAATAATGGGACTGTCTCCCAATTGATGCTTAAAAGCTTTTTTTACATCTGGCCAATCTAGCGCTGACATCCATCTTCCATGCCTCACATCAGGCCGCTGATCAAAGCGCTGTACAAATCGTTTTATTTTCCATTCTAATGATTGATAAGAATCAAAAACAGGTATCAAATCAAGGGTATTGGAAATCATTTTATGCAATGAACCTTTGCCAAAAAGTGCATAAAATTTGGCATACGTATGGGCCAGGTAAGTTGGGTAACCGGCAAATAATTCGTCACCTCCATCTCCACCTAGGGCCACCTTAACATGCTGGCGAGTAAGATTGGAGAGAATTGTGGTGGGGATAAGCGAAGGATCAGCAAGCGGAGAATCTAAAGTATCAAGGGCATCGTGCAAATTTTTAAAAAGATCATCAATTGAAATAGTGCGGTTGATATTTTTCACACCAATCTGTTTTGAAAGAAGTGAGGCATAGGATGATTCATCATAATCGGCACGATCAAAGCCAATGGAAAAAGTTTCTATTTGAGGATTTAACTTCGAGGCCTCATAAGCAATGATAGAAGAATCAAGTCCCCCACTTAAAAAAACACCTGTTGGCACATCGGAGATAAGTTGTCGCTCCACTGAGGAGGCGATTTTATTTCGAAGAGCTGTGGCCACTTCAATCTCTTTTTCTTTTGAAAAAAATATTTTGTCTTTTTCATCTGGTAACTGCCAAAGATAAAAAGAAGAAACAGCAGTCATTTTTCTTTCGCCAAGACCGTTCATATCCCAATGGAAATAATGCCCAGGTGGAAGCTGAAAAACACCCTGTAAAATACTGAGAGGTGGGTGGATATAGTCGCTAAAAAAATAATTGGCCAAAGACCAAGAATCAATTTTTTTAGAACATCCAGGGTGCTTCATCAAAGTAGAAACACCAGAGGCGAAAACAATTCCCGAATCAGAGAGGGGCATATAATACAAGGGTTTTACCCCAAAGCGGTCCCTAGCAAGCAAAAGATTTTTATTTTTAGTATCCCAAATTCCCAGAGCGAACATGCCATTTAATTCTTTTAAAATCTTTTCCTGATAAACTGCATGGCCTTCCGCCAGCACCAAACTATCAGAGTGAGTGCGAAATGTTCTCCCCTCTCGTTCTAATTTTTTTCTGATTTCCCGAAAGTTGTAAATTTCACCGTTAAAAGTCACCCAACTTTTATTATCGGAGGAACTCAAAGGCTGTGCCCCTCCCTCAAGATCGATAATAGAAAGTCTGGTATGAGAAAGGCCCACCAACCATTCTCCCTCATCAAAAATTTGTATGCCACTTCCATCTGGGCCACGCCTTTTCATCTCGTCGTTCATCGATAGCAAAATTTCTTTGAGTTTTTCTTTAGGATTATTTCCAAGTGTTCTTTTACTTTGAATAATTCCGGCGATTCCGCACATCTTAAAAAGTTCCTTATTCTCAGTCTACTTACAGCAGCGTATTGTACGTTCTTTTATCTTGAGATTCAAAGAGGTTTGGCAAAGTACAAAAAGTTTTTTGCGGTGTTTTAAATTTGCCAGACTTTCCCCTGCGCCAAGCACAAGACCCAAAGCAAAATTTTTATAAATTTACTTCTTTTTTATTTTCCGTTAAATATCAGTACTTTCTATTTTATTGACCATTAGCTATTCAACAAGTGAGAGACTGTTATGAATTTTTCTGAATCGTGGCCTATGTGGATTCAATCACCCATTTATATTGGGTTCTTTGGACTTTTTTTGGCCGCTTTCTTTTATATGAGAATATTAGCGCTACCTCAAGGCAATGAGACGATGGTGCGAATTGCAGGTTATATTAGAGAAGGCGCAATGGCCTATCTTTTTAGACAATATATTTCACTGACAATTTATGCCGTAGTAGTTTTTATCGCTATTTTTTTTGCTCTGGGAAAAGAAGCGGCCGTGGCCTTTCTTTTTGGTGCTTTTCTTTCTCTTCTTGCAGGCTACATGGGAATGAAGGCGGCAACTCATGCCAATGTTCGAACCACTGAAGCTGCCAAGGAACAAGGAAAAGGTGGGGCGCTCTTAACTGCTCTCGATGGAGGAGCGGTGATGGGGCTTTCTGTCGCAGCTCTCGGATTGATTGGACTCGGTTCAATTTATTTGATGTTTAAAGAAAGCGAACTTTTGTCCACCGTCATTCATTCTTTTGCTGTTGGCGCTTCCTCTATCGCTCTTTTCGCTCGTATTGGTGGGGGAATTTATACTAAAGCTGCAGATGTTGGCTCTGATATTGCTGGTAAAGTTATTGAAAACATCCCCGAAGATGATCCCCGAAATCCAGGAGTGATCGCAGATAATGTTGGCGACAACGTAGGTGATGTTGCGGGAATGGGCGCAGATATTTATGAATCGATGATTGCCGCAATTGTTGCAGCAATGGCAATCGCAATTACTTCAAATGCAAAACAACTTAACTATGTTTTAGTCGGCAATTCGGAATTTGAAGCAAACAAATGGGCGGCCATTGCTCTACCCTTAATTCTTTCAGCACTTGGCCTAGCTGTTAGTGTGATTTGTATTTTCATTGCCCGTGCTATGAAAAATATGAATCCGGCAACTGTTCTCCGCGGATCACTTATTCTTCCTCCTCTTCTTCTTGCAATTGTCTCTTACCTCGTGATGAATATTTTGGCCGTCACTCAGGCAGTTACAGCGATAATTGCGATAGGTGCAATTGGTGGTGCTCTCATTGGACTAGTTACTGATTACTACACCTCTTCAACACCTGTCGCAAAAATTGCACAGGCCTCAATCACCGGTGCGGGGACAAATCTTATTCGCGGTCTTGCAGTGGGAATGGAATCAACAGCTATCCCACTTATCATCGTGGTTATCGTCGCCTATCTTTCAAATAAATATTTAGGTCTGTACGGGATCGCACTGTCCGCAGTGGGAATGCTTGGAGGAACAGCAGTTATTATGACGGTTGATGCTTATGGGCCGATCTCCGACAATGCCGGAGGGATTTCTGAAATGAGTGGATTAGGGCCAGAAGTTCGCAATATAACCGATGAGCTAGATGCTGTGGGAAATACCACCGCCGCTATTGGAAAAGGCTTTGCCATTGGCTCTGCTGTTCTCACTGTGGTGGCGCTTTTTTCAGCTTACAATATGGAAGTCGCCCATGTCAGAGAAGCAAATAATCTTCCTCCTCTTTCACTTAATATTACTGAACCAAATATTTTAATTGGTATTTTACTGGGATCAATTCTCCCCTTTTTAGTGAGTTCAACAACAATGCTCGCAGTTGGCCGTGCCGCTGGTGCCATCGTCGAAGAAATTGGCCGTCAATTTAGAGAGATTAAAGGGTTGATGGAATTAAAAGCAGAACCAGATACTAAAAAAATTGTGGATATCGCTACCAAGGCAGCACTTCGAGAAATGATTCTTCCGGGAATGATCGCCATTCTCTCTCCTGTTTTTGTAGGCCTTCTCTTAGGGCCGGCGGCACTGGCGGGACTTCTTGCCGGAAGCTTAGCAGTGGGGGCAACGATGTCGCTTTTTATGGCAAATGCCGGTGGTGCTTGGGACAACGCTAAAAAGTTTATTGAAAAGGGAAAACTTCCAGGCCACAAAAAAGGTTCAGACGTTCATAAAGCGGCGGTTGTCGGCGATATGGTGGGTGATCCTTTCAAAGATACTTCTGGCCCTGGTGTCGCCATTTTAATTAAGGTCATGAGTGTTGTTTCTCTTTTAATCGCAAATTTAGTGGCAAAATTATAATCCATTTTTCAAAAAGGCCCTGACTTCTCGGGGCCTTTTTATTTCGATTTGGCCCAAAGCCAACCTTGCTTTCTAAACCAGAGATAAATGGCCCCCTCGATAAAAACCATAAAAAATAAAGCGAAAGGGTAACCAAAGCTCCACTTAAGTTCAGGCATAAACTCAAAATTCATTCCATAAATTCCAGTGATCAAA
>JAHEZZ010000185.1 GCA_023250815.1 Bdellovibrionales bacterium | reverse complement strand
TTATTCCTAAGAGCTCATTAATTTCTTCTTCTGCGGCCATTAACTCTTCATCGCTGTATTCTTTGGGAAAAGTTATCGTTGGCATTTCTTTTTGCAATTCTGGCGGATTATCTAAATAATCTTTGGTCGCAACTCTTACTTTTTTAACTTCTTGATTGCTTAAGGGCGGTAACTTGGATTCTAATTTTTTCCATTTTTCCACGAGTTCAGAATTTAAATTTTCAGGGGATAGAAATCTAAGTGAGAGAGCTTTATCAATTTTATTTTTTCCACAAAAGGCAGAGACCGTGCCCATTGCTAAAATTCCGTAGCTCAAAATATTTTGGGCATTGGCACCTTCATAAACTATTGGGCCACAAAGAAATGCCCCTGCTGCTCCAGTGATCAATCCAATTCCTTGGGTTAAATGATTGGCCAATATGGAATCTTCATTCAGTTGTCTGGATTTTAAAGCGATCATTTTCAGTATTTCAATTTCCTCTAACATTTTTTGGCGATTGTGTGCCATCCGATTTGCCAATAAATCATGGGCCTGATATCCCATTTCCCTATAGGGATTGCGCAAAGACTGGTGGACTTCATATTCCGCAAGCATTTCTCGGTATTTATTTTCTAAATCTCCAATCTGATCAATTTTATCTGCGGCGAAGATTTTAAGTTCTCTGAGTGTTCTTGGAAGCTCCATCCATTTTGGCCCGTATGTATGAATCCAATAGGTCTTAGTTATTTGTAATTTTTCTTTTTGTTGTTGTAGTTTTTTGAATTCAGGGGATTTTTTAGAGGAGAAAGGAATTGAATTCATTCTTTGTATTATTTGTTCTATCTCAGCATCAATTTGAATAAAGAAAGGTTTTAAATATTTGTTGAGATATTCTGCTTCTATTTTTAATTTTGGGCCATACATTGCTTGCCAATGAGCGGCCATCGTTCTTTCAATGGTATTTGTTTCTTGGTAGGCCCTGGCAATTAGCTCTTGTACTTTTTTTGGCGAACACTCTAAATTTTCGATTTGAGGTGCATTATCATTTGCCCAAATATTTTGCACAAAAAGAAAAAAAATAATGGCGGCCAATTTATACTCCTCTCTCCAGCTTGTCGGTTTTGCTTCGATTTATTAAAAAAAAAGAATCTTTTTGTCGGGTATTGATTCGTAGATCTTGATTAAGGGATTGAGTTTGCAATCAATGAGAATTGCTATATCTTGGTGTTTCATTATGAAAAGTAAATACTTTAAAAATTTTCTCTTGGTATTCTTTTTTTTGTTGGCAAAAATAACCTTTGCGGAGGAGCTAAAGGTCTCCAAAAAAATTAAAGAAGTGATGCTTTTAGATATTCATTCAAGCATTAATCCCGCCACTTTTAATTATTTAAATGAAGGCCTGATAAAGGCCCATTCTCAAGGTGTCGATCTCTTGCTTATTAGATTAAACACTCCCGGTGGCCTGGTGAGTACCACAAAAGATATTATGACTCTCTTGGCGTCTGCTTCTCTTCCTGTGGTCATTTGGATTGGGCCAGAAGGAGCGAGTGCCACTTCTGCTGGAGCGATTATTAGTTCTGCGGCCCATTTTCTTTACATGGCAAACGGGTCGAATATCGGTGCTGCAACTCCCATTGAAGTGAGTGGCGATATTAAAAGTAAAGATTTGAGGGCAAAGGCGATTAATGATTTAAAGTCTTCAGTGCGTTCACTTTCAGAAATGAGAAATAGAAATGCGCAGGCCTTTGAGGCAATGATTGAAAAGGCCAGTTCCTTTGATACTCAAGAATCATTAAAAGAAAAAGTAATTGATGGTATTGCTTCAAGTGAAAAAGAAGTGGTGGACAGTCTTCAGGGAAAAATATGGAAACATGGAGATCAAAGTTACACTCTTGAAATTGTCGATCCTAAAATTGTAGAGTTTGAAATGGATCTAGGGCAAAAGATGCTCAATATTTTGTCACATCCCGAACTTGCTTATATTTTTTTTATTCTCGGCGCTTTCTTTATTTACTTTGAATTACAAGCTCCTGGTGGTTATGTTGCTGGAGGTATAGGTTTTTTTAGTCTTATTCTTTCTGGCATTGGCCTTCAAGTTTTGCCGCTTAATTTTGGTGCGTTAGGGTTGATTGTATTATCTTTCATGCTTTTTATTTTAGAACTTTATGTCACCAGCTTTGGGCTTTTGACAATTAGTGGTTTGGCCTCCCTTATTGCCGGTTCACTTTTTCTTTATCGCTCGGAAAATTCTTATATTGAATTAGGACTTCCGATTATTATTTCCACTGTCTCAGGGATTGCTCTTTTTGTTATTTTTATTGCTTTATATTGGTGGAAAGAAGGCAAGAAGAAAAAAATGGAAAGTGATGTGGGAAATAAATTAGTAGGAAAAACGGCGCAAGTTATCGCTTCACTTCCCAGTGAAGTTACTGGATCTTATCTTTTTCACGTCAAGGTAAACGGCGAAATGTGGAAGGCCATTTGTTTGGAAATTTGTGAAGAAGGTGATTGGGTTTCTGTCACCAAGGGGCCATCGTCAGAACTCATTTTAGAGATAAAAAAATAAGGAGTATATATGATTAGTTTTTTACCACTGTTATTTATTTTGGGATTTTTACTTTTTAATACCGTTAAAATTTTGAATGAATATGAACGGGCGGTGATTTTGCGTCTTGGGCGCTTTACCGGAGTCAGGGGCCCAGGCATGATTATTTTAGTTCCCGGGATCGAGAAAATGTTTCGAGTAGATCTTCGAACGGTGACCCTTGATGTTCCTTCGCAAGATATTATCTCCAGAGATAACGTCACTCTCAAAGTGAATGCTGTAGTTTATTTTCGAGTAGAGCAACCAGAAAAGGCGATTATTTCTGTGGAAAATTTTCTCCATGCCACTGCTCAAATTTCTCAAACTACTTTAAGATCGGTGATTGGGCAATTTGAATTAGATGGTATCTTGGCACAAAGAGATATTATCAATCATAAGCTTCAAAAAATTCTCGATGAACAAACTGAACCGTGGGGAGTAAAAGTTTCAGCCGTAGAATTAAAGGCCATTGATCTTCCAGTTGAAATGCAAAGAGCAATGGCAAAACAAGCGGAAGCGGAAAGAGATAAGCGAGCTAAAGTTATTTCCGCAGAGGGGGAACTTGAGGCCTCAGTGAAACTTTCTGAAGCGGCAGCAGTACTCGATCGCAATAAAAACGCAATTATTTTGCGTTACCTCGATACCATGAGAGAAATTTCTGCAGGACAAGGGGCAACTACTACTTTTTTCCCTCTTCCTGTTGATTTTTTGATGAACGTATTAAAAAAAGATAGCTAAAAGATGTTGCAATTAAAACCTTTTGAGAAAGGTCGGGGCCATCAGTTCAAATTGTTTTGTGAAGTGTTTCATCAAGAGAGCGAATTTCAAATAATTTATAAATTATCTGGGCCTCTTTTGGAATTGATAGTCCCTCAAAAATCTAAGGAAAAAGAAAAACGAGTAAAGGGACTTTGGGAGAGTACTTGTTTTGAGGTCTTTATAAAAAAGAGCGATTCGCCCTCTTATTTAGAATTTAACTTTTCTCCCTCCGGAGATTGGAATTCTTTTTCTTTTAGTGACTACCGACAAGGTATGCAGGAATTTTTGGGCGTTAAAAAAATGCAGGTTGATTTAAAATTAAGTGACAATGAGCTTACTTTGTTTTGCCATTTTAATCTTGATTACCCGGATTTGGTTGGAGGCAAAATAAAAATGGGAATTTCTTCTGTTTTACATTTGAAAGATGATCAAAAAATTTACTATGCACTTGTTCATCCAACTGCCGCTGCTGATTTTCACCATCAAGATAGTTTTGTCTATGCCCCATGACACTGTTTATATTTTTTGCCTGAGCCACAGGGACAGAGATCATTACGCCCTACTTTGGCCGCCCCTCGAGTGATAGTTTTGGGAGGTTCGCTGGCCACTTGCGCACGTCTCGCTTCCTTGTACTGGCGCTCTTCTTCTTTTTCTTTTAATTCTTCAGCGGCCCGAAGTCTTTTTTCTAGCTCCTCTTGTTGTTTTTTCTTCATCTCTTCGACTTCTGCTGGTGTGTATAGTTTGACAGTGAAGATAGTTTCAACAATGGCGCGTTTAACGGTGTGTCTCATTGTTTCAAAAAGTTCAAAGGCCTCTCTTTTATATTCCGTCAGTGGGTCTTTTTGAGCGTAGGCACGAAGATTAATCCCTTCTTTTAAATGATCCATGGAAAGCAAATGTTCTTTCCAGTGATGGTCAAAAATAGAAAGTAGAATTTCTCGTACTGCCATTTTGACTTGAAGTTCCTCATAGGCAGAAAATTTTTTGGCCAAAGTAGTTTTTGCGACATTGCCGATATAGGTGTGGATATCCCCACCATCTTTTGTACATCCTTCATTGGTAAGTTCGCTGTCGGTATTAAAAAGTGTTTTGAAGGCATGGGTGATTTCTTTAAAAGGCCAGTTGCTGGCAGTTTGAGGGTTTCTTTCTGGTTTAAATCCTTCCAGCAAGTCAGATGCCACATCTTCTGTCATTTCGTTTATAAACTGAATATTATCTTTATCTCCCAATATATCTTTTCTTAAACGGTAGATCACACGACGTTGCTCGTTCATGACGTTGTCGTATTCTAGAAGATGTTTTCTAATTTCAAAGTTATGGGTCTCAACTTTCTTTTGGGCCTTGGCAATAGCATTGCTGATCATTTTATGTTCAATCGGTTCATCTTCTTCCATACCTAAAGTATGCATGAATTTTTGGATGCGATCAGATCCAAAAATTCTCATCAGATCATCTTCTAAACAAAGGAAAAATTTAGAATGCCCGGGATCCCCTTGGCGCCCTGATCTTCCTCTTAATTGATTATCAATT
>JAHEZZ010000045.1 GCA_023250815.1 Bdellovibrionales bacterium | reverse complement strand
TATTGTTATCACCGGAGTCGGTCTGACATCGCCAAATGGCAATGACCTTAAAACATTTCGCCAATCTCTACTTGAAGGAAAATCAGGTATCGTCCATACTGAAATTCGCCATATGGGAAAAGTGGCGGCAGGGCTCTGTCAATTTGAAGAAAATAAACACTGGCCAAAAAAAATGCGAAAGCGCGGCACACGGGCCGGCTCCATTGCCGTTTATTGCGCTCACGAAGCGCTGATTGATTCCGGTATTTATAAATCAAGCGAGGAATGGAAAAATTTAAACCCCACCTCTAAAGAAAGAATCGGAGTGTATTTAGGAATTACAGAACACGGCAGTGTGGAAACGGAAAATGAAATTCACGAACTGTATCAAAATAAAGGCAACGTTACATTGTGGTCTCACCATCACAACCCACGAACAGTGGCCAATGCCCCAGCAGGAGAAGTCACTTTAAGTTTAGGGATTACAGGCCCTCATTATACGATTGGTGGCGCCTGTGCGGCAGGAAATTTAGGACTTATTCAAGCAGCACAAATGTTAACCCTAGGCGAAGTCGACGTGGCAATTGCCGGTGGAGTTTCTGAAAGTGCTCAAACCTTTGGTATTTTTGCCGCCTTCGCCTCACAAGGTGCACTCGGAGTAAATGAAGATCCCACCCTTGCCACACGCCCACTCGATGCAAAAAGAAATGGTATTGTAGTCAGTGAAGGTGGTGCCATTTATATTTTAGAAAGATTAGAAGACGCCCAAAAACGAGGGGCCAAAATATACGGAGAAATTGCGGGATTTCACTGCAACTCAGATGCTTCTGACTTTGTCCTCCCAAACACCGAAAGACAAATTGACTGTATGAAAAAAGCACTCAAAAAAGCTGATATTGAATCAGGAGAAGTAGACTTAGTAAGCCTGCATGCCACTGGAACAATGGCCGGAGATATTCAAGAATGCGAGGCCGTGGGAAGTCTTTTTAATACTCCTAATACTTTAATCAACGCCACCAAGGGATTTATTGGGCACGCCATGGGGGCAGCTGGGGCGCTAGAGTTGGCGGGAAATTTACCTAGCTTTGAAGATAGCATGGTTCATGCTTGTCACGGGATTAGCGATCTTGATCCGAAGTGCGCTCTTCCCCACTTGGTAATCAAAACGCCAGTTGCAAAAAAAGTTAATATTATTCTCAACAACTCATTTGGGATGCTCGGAATAAATTCAGTTTTAATTGTCAAAAAATATTTTCAATAAGGAGAATTATGGAAACGACTCAAGGATTAGACGTAAGACAAATTGTAATGGACATTATTGCCGACATAGCTCTTGATCAAGATCTATCAGCAGTTGATGACAACAAACCTCTTAGAGAACAGTTAGAACTGGATTCCATGGACTTTTTAGATATTGTCATGGAACTCAAAAAAAGACACCAGGTTGAAGTTCCACAGGCCGATTTTCCTCGCCTGGCAACTTTAAAAAGCTGTGTAGAATATCTCACTCCCAAATTCGCCTAAATCTTAAGAGGAGATCTGGCCATGCAAGAAGAATACGATGCTTTGGTCGTTGGGGCCGGCATGTCGGGCATGGCCTTGGCCTTTCGTTTAGCACTATTTGGAAAAAAAGTGGCCTTACTAGAATCCCATTCCATTCCCGGTGGGCTTAATTCTTATTATTCCAGGGAAAATTATTCTTTAGATGTAGGGCTTCATGCCCTCACCAATTTTGTCACTCGAGATGCCAAGAAGGCCGATCAACCACTTTTTAAAATGCTCAAGCAAATGCGTTGGCGTTATGACGATTTAAAACTGATCCCTCAAGTGAAATCAAAAATTATCTACCCAGATAAAACTCTAACTTTTACTAATCATATTGAAGATTTAAAAAATGAAATCAAAAATAAATTCCCAGAGGAGTACAACAACTTTGAAAGATTGCTAAAATTTATTGAACATTTCGACGAACTTGATTTAACCCTAACTCATCAGTCTGCTAAAAATGTTCTTCAAGAATTTTTTTCAAATACTCAGTTAATCGATATGCTTCTCTGCCCATTACTCGTTTACGGCAGTGCTTGGGAGCGAGATATGGATCTCGCTCAATTTGTCATCATGTTTAAAAGTATTTTTTTGCAAGGTTTTATGCGCCCCCATGGAGGAGTTCGAACTCTTATCAATAAACTCATGGAAGACTTAAAAAAAGTAGGAGTTCATCTTTTTTTTAAAAGTAAAGTTGATGAACTGTACAAAGATGACAATCACTGGATGATAAAGAAAGGCGAAAAAATATTCAAAGCAAAACAAGTTTATTCTACTATTGGCGCTCCAGAAACTTTTAAATTAATCAAAGAGGCAAAAGAAACTCACCAAAGGGGCCCCCTTTCTTTTGTCGAAGCACTCTTTGTCCTGGATAAGCGGCCAAAAGAATTTGGTGAAGAAACAACCATTGCTTTTTTTAATAAATCCTCGAAGTTTGCCTATGAAAGACCACAAACATTGGTACACTCCGACTTTGCAGTTTTATGTTTTTCCAATAATTTTGCCGAAGATGATTTAGAATTTCCCTTAGTAAGAGTAACTTTACTGGCCAATTTTGAAAAATGGAAATCACTCTCTCGCAGTGATTACAAAAGCGAAAAAAAGAAAATTGAAACTTTGGCCTTTGATCTTTTATGCCAATTTTCCCCAGGTTTTAAAGCGGCCCAAATTAAATTCAGCGATGTTTTCACTCCGCTTACTGTACAAAAATTTACCAGAAGAGAAGGCGGCGCCATTTATGGCAGTACAGATAAATTGAGAGACGGCAAAACTGCTTATAAGAATTTGTATATTGCAGGAACTGATCAAGGTTTTTTGGGTGTAATCGGTTCGCTTTTAAGCGGTATAAGTATGGCCAATAAATATGGACTGATAAATGACACAAATACTGAAACAAGAATTTAATGAGACTACCATTTCTCACATTGCAGTGGCGACGCCAGAATATTTTCAAACATCTGAAGAAATCGAACGGGAACTATCAGAAATTTACTACGACTTAAAACTAAGTAAAGGGCGATTAGAATTTTTAACAGGGGTCACCTCTCGAGGCTTTTGGCCGCTGGCAACTAGGCCCTCGGATATTGCCACCCTTGCCGGAGAAAAATTATTTAATTCCTATAATATTAAAAGGGAAGAAATTGATTTTCTCATTTACTCCGGTGTTTCCAGAAATGCGCTAGAACCTGCGACTGCCAGCTTTGTCCATGCTAATTTAAAACTCAAAAATCATTGCCCCTTTTTTGACCTGTCTAATGCTTGTTTAGGCATGATGGATAGTTTGCATATAGCGGCAAATCTTTTAAATCATCAAATTAAAAAAATCTTGATCGTAAGCGGAGAACACGCCTCCCCCCTCTATTATCAAAGCATTCAATATTTAAAAAACCTAAAACGAGTGAGTAAACTCAATCGAAAAGAAATGCGCCATTTGTTGGCAAATTTTACCCTGGGATCGGCGGGCATTGCCACTTTAATCTGCAAGAGCGAATGTCCCGGATTAAAAATAAATCGCCTCATTCAGCTGACCGATTCCAGCGGCGCCCATTTATGTCATGGCAGTACAGATGGAGAACATCTCATGATGCAAACTGATTCAGAAGAATTGATGAAAAGAGGCCTAACTCTCTCGCAAAAATTATGGAGTGCCGGCCATCAATTTTTATTTCCCACAAAGCGCCCTAATTTAATTTTTACCCATCAAGTGGGAAGTGCCCATCACAAAGAATTGCTTTCCACTTTAGAGCTTTCTGATATTTTGGCACCAAAAACTTTTGAAAAATGGGGCAACACCGGTTCTGCCGCTTTGCCCTTGACCATCGCTACCCATTTATTCCATTCTGATAGACAAAAGAATATTGATAATATTGCTCTACTGGCAATTGGCTCAGGACTTTCTTCCATGATGCTTCAAGGAGATTATTATGTTTGAAAAAAGAAAAAGACTACCTCAGAGTTTGAAAGAAATTTTTCCTTTCTCTTCTCATTATCTCACCCTTCCCGACGGCGAGTGGATGCATTATATAGACGAAGGCAGCGGGCCACTTTTGGTTTTGGTTCACGGAAACCCAACTTGGTCTTTTTTATTTCGCCACCTCATTGCCTATTTTAGAAGAACCCATCGAGTGATCGCCATGGACCACGTGGGGATGGGCCTTTCATCTCGTCCAAGAAAATATTCCTATAATCTAAGACAACATAGCAGAAATTTAAAAACGCTACTTTCTTTTGTCGGTGTAGGAAATGAAATTAAAACGTTTAGTATGCTAGTTCATGATTGGGGCTGCCCAATTGGTTTGGGAGCTGCGATGGATTTGTCGGCCTCTCAAGATCTTTCACTCATTGAACAACTTTTTATTACCAATTCTGCAAGTTTTAGAAGTAAAAATATTCCCTCAAGAATTAATCTTTTAAAAGGAAGATTGGGAAGTTTTGCAATTACCCGAATGAATCTTTTTGCAAAGATGGCACTTTTTATGGCCCCTGCAAAAAGATTACATCCTAAAATAAAAGAAGCATTGCTCTTCCCCTACCAAACGCCAAGAGATCGAATAGGCATCGATCATTTTGTGCAAGACATCCCCCTTACAACGGATGATGAAAGTTACTCATCACTGAAACGGATTGAAGATAAATTAAAAACATTAAAAACAACACCGGCAATTATTTGGGGCATGAAAGATTTTTGTTTTGATAAAACCTTTTTAGATACCTGGATTAAAATTTATCCTGAAGCAAAAGTATTTGAACTTCATGAGGCCTCCCATTATCTTTTTGAAGATGCGGCAAAAGAAATTATCGAAAGTATGCTTCAGATCATAAACTCAAACGTGATCAGTATAAAAACAAATCTTGAGAGCGATGAGATCAGTCTTCACTCACAGTAATTTTAGGTAGCAATGAATAATGTCTATTTGAAATTTTGTGAAACTGTTCAAAAATCACCTCAAAAGAAGGCCTTAATTATTCCCGGCCTTTTTTCAGACAAAGAATTTAATTTCGATGACCTTTATAAAAAAACTTTGGGATACCAAAACTTTTTCTTTCAAAAAGGAATAAGAGAAAATGATTTGGTGGCCATTTTTTTAAGTCCTGGAGTAGAATTTATCGCCTGCACATTTGCCCTTTTCTCCCTTGGTGCCACTCCCTTATTTATGGACCCAGGAATGGGAATAAAAAAAGTTTTAAAAAATCTAAGAACTTCTGGGCCCAAGGTTATTATCGCCGAAAATATTGTTTTAGGGATCTTGATCATTTCCCCCAAGATACCCTCTCTGAGATTCACCATTTCTAAAAACCAATTGCAAATGATCGATGAAAAATCTTCTCCACTCTATTTCACAAGTCAAAATAATCAAGCGGCCATTTTATTTACCTCTGGGGCCACTGGGCCTCCTAAAGGTGTTTGCTACACCCATCAAATGTTTTTAGAACAAATTAAACAAATCCAAAATTATTTTAAAATTAAGACAACTGACATCGACTACCCGGCATTCCCTCTTTTCGCTCTTTTTACTTTGTGTATGGGCGTGACGGTTGTCATTCCTTCTATCAATCCCACTCGGCCAGGATCTTGTTCCCCCAAAAAAGTTTTAACTGAAATAAAAAAATATAAAGTGACAATTCTTAGTGGATCACCTGCTATTTGGGATGTTGTTTCAAGTTTTCAAAAAGCTAATCCCCATTATCAAAATAACTGTAACGAAGTAAAAACAGTGATTATGTTTGGCGCTCCAGTCTCTACAAAAATACATCAAACATTTCTGCCTTATCTCCCGAATGGAGATATTTTTACGCCCTATGGAGCAACAGAGTCACTTCCTGTCTCCTGTGCCAGCGGCCGACAAATCTTGAATAATTATTCCTCTTTAACAGAAATTGGTGCAGGAACTTTTATAGGGAAAGTCTTTCCTCATGTTCGGATTAAAATCCTGCCTTATAAAGAGAGATTAGCGATTAATAAAAATCTAAAAAAACCTCTGGAGTTTGGGGAATTATGGGTTTCAAGTTTGACCACTTCAAAAGAATATTTAAAGCTTCCGGAAGAAAATAAACTCAGCAAAATGAAAGATGAGGATGGAACTATATGGCACAAGATGGGTGATCTTGCCGCTGTCGATGAACAAAATAATCTGTGGTTTCATGGCCGTATTCCTCATGCGATGAAAATTAATCAAGGTATTTATACCTCAATTTCCTGTGAAGAAATATTTAATCAGCATAAAGACACCAAAAGATCGGCGTTAATACAATTAAATTCAGGAAAAATGGCGGTGGTCATTGAATCTCCTACTCTCTTTAATAGCAATCTTAAGAAAAGATTAAATATGAAAAAAGAATTAAAATCTTTGGCCAAAAATTATTCTCACACCGAAACTATTGAACATTTTTATTTTTCTAAAAAATTTCCCGTTGATATCAGACATAATATAAAAATTAACCGTGAAGAACTCAAACAGATGGCCCAGGAAGGAAAACTATTATGAGTATCCTAGTCACAGGAGCAAGTGGTTTCCTGGGATCAGCAATTGTCACTAAACTTTTAGAGGAAGGACTATTTGTTACTGGCCTTTTAAGATCTGACAATTCAAAAATATTAAATTTAAAAAACCAATACCCAAACTTTAAAACATTTTACGCTGATATTACTTCTCTTGATCAACTGGAGAATGTTTTTAAAAGTCTACCTCCCATCACCGCTCTTTTTCATACCGCCGGGAAAGTTGGGCCATGGGGTTCTCCCTCTGACTATTTCACAAACAATGTCGTGGGAACAAATAATTTACTTACCATAGCAAAAAAATACAAAATTGATCATTTCATTTTCACGTCATCTCCCAGTGCTATTTATGGAAAAGATTCTCTAATGGGTGTAGATGAAACAATTCCCTATCCACAAGAATTTATTTCTTCCTACGCCAGCACTAAACATTTAGCAGAAAAATTAGTTATCGCCGCCAATGGCCAGCACATAAAAACAGTGGCCCTTAGACCCCATTTAATTTTGGGGCCAGGTGACACTCATTTAATTCCCACTTTGTTATTGTCCCATAAAAAGGGAAGATTAAAAATTGTAGGCGATGGGGAAAACCTAGTAGATGTAATTCATATAAATAACGTGGTCAGTGCTCATCTTATGGCCCTCTCAAAATTGCGACAAAAAGAAAAAATCGATGGCCAAGTTTTTTTTCTAGGACAAGGGCCAGTAAAATTATGGCCCTTTATCAATCAAATTTTTGTCAATATGGGAAAAGAACCCGTCACTAAAAAGATTTCAGCAAAGATTGCTTATCAAGTCGGCCATTTATGTGAAAAAATTTATACCCTAAAAAAAGACTTTAAAAATACGCCACCAATGACTCGATTTATCGCCAAACAGCTTTCCACCCATCATTATTTTTCGCACAAAAAATCTCTTGAATACTTAGGTGACTACAATACTTACTCTCTTGAAGATATACTATCATCCTATAAGTGAGGATGCTGATCTTGGGTAGTGATCTCTCCTATACTGAGATTGCCTCCTGCCGCATTTTCAATCACTCCTAGTCCTAAAAATTTTCCTTCTTTAAAATAGGATACAAATGTTCTCTTATCTTTAGTCTTTGCGGTAATTGATCCGTGAATAAAAATTCCCCTATTCCCTAACAATTCATAAAGCGCACTTCGATCTTTAAGAAGAACAAAATATGAATCAAAAAATGATTTTAATCGCCATAAGGGTATTTTCTCATTTCGCTCTGAAACTTGCCTATAAGTTGCGCTATCTATGCATTGTTTTCTCATGCGATTTCTTTTGATTATTAAAAAAGGATTATATTTGGAATATCGATGATCAACTTTATCTACACAATCATCGACAATTTCAGCAGTCACCGCATCGTGAGTGAGGTCCATCCAATAATATTGAAATTTCTTCTTCAGTTTTTGGCATCCATTAAAAAGACGCATCGGCCATTTTACACTTTTACAGTTATGCAGAACTGTTTCACTAATTTCCTCCTCCTTTTTAAGATTCATTAAATAAATCCCACTGTCTGAAATTTCATAGTAGGCCGATAAATTAAAAGGGGGAATTAATTCTTCGTTAATAATTTTATTTACTATAGAAATAGGAAGTGATGTTAACCCTTTTACTCTCCCAAGAATCTTTTTTTTAAGTCCTCCATTAATTAAAGGAAATTTCATGCCTAATTTAAAATGATTTTCAAAGTGAGCACTTAATTTTTTATCCTCCGCAAAGTAGTTTTCTTTTTTATCTAAAATATTTTTTTCATGTTGATACTCAAGAGCAATTTTTTTTATTTCTTGGTAAGGCCCCTTGATTTTTGTCAAACTACTAGCAAGGGAACCGATAAACCCGCCAAAAAGCCAAGTGAGCGGGTCATTGATATTTAAAATCTTAGTGTATTCGTGATGAAAATAATTTTTAACTCCTTCCTTGGTTGTCATTTGAACAGATTGCGTCGCCGACTGTGTTTTAGATTCAAATAATAAAAAACTCAATTTAAAATTACTTATCTCTTTTTCTCTGGCCTCGCTTGAAATGATATAAGGGGCAAGGACTTCATCTTCTGTTTCAGTCCATTTTCCATGAGCAATTCTTTTTAACGAATCAACAATATTTGGCCGATTTAAAGAAGCAGAATCAATACTCATGGCCTCTTTAATACTTTTCTCATGTTGATAATTAAAATCAATTTCAAAAATATTAGTCTTTATAAAATTGAGTAAATCCATTTGTAAATTAAGGCCAATTCCAATATCGGTAACTTTCCCTTGCTCAAATTGCACATCGAGTATTTCCCCTGATTGTTTGGAGGCCGCTGATCTTTTTGTAAAAACCACGTGAGAAATCATTCCGTATTGCCCGTTGGCGGCAAGAGCAAAAGAAAATGGCCCATAGACGGGAACAGAGAGACCCCCGGCAGCTTGAACTCCAAGATAATCAACTCGTTCAACGTATTCTCCTACTCGCAAATTTTTCGTTTTGCCTAAGAGCAAAACTTCAAAAGGAATTAAAAGCCTGTCGAGATTTTGAAAAAGACCTGCTTGAAATGAGGGCGCAATATGCATAAAGCGAAAAAGTCTTGTCAGTTTTACTCCGGCAAAGGCGGCCAAATTTCCCCCCGCTGGCATTTTTAAATTGGGATTGGCCTCTGATAAATTTTTTAGAAAATACATAAGATCAAGTTCAATCTCAATTTCATCATTTACAATCCAGGATTTATCGTCAAATAAATTTGGCGCCAAGGTGCGACTCAGACGCACCCGAAATGAAGAGTAATCTTGCCGCCAACTAAGTCCAATTCCCTGACCGTTAAAACTAACTCCATCAGGAAGTGTGCTCACTTCTCTTGCTTGTTTCTCCAAGGCACTTTTATATTCGCCTTCCACCTGTTTCATCACTTTATAATAAGTTGGATTTAAAACTTCCGGTGGATCAATGGGATCAATCTCCTGGGAAAAAAGATTGAAACTAAAAAATAAAATTAGTAAAAAAAAGACTGATGAGTATAATTTTTTTTTAAACACACAACCCTTGGGCCAATATATTTTGGGGTGCAAAATATACAGGCAAGAGAAGTATCGTCGTTTTTGATATTTTTTTAAGAACTAGACAGCTTCAGTCAAGAAATTTCAAATTGCGAAGCATCCGAGGAAACTACTTTTGAAATTCAAATTTCAATTTATTTTTTCCCTTTTTTTGAGTCATTTCATATGGGTTATTGGCCCGAATCACTTTTGCAGACAAATTAAAGTCTGAGGAGGATTTTTCTCTCTGGTTTATTGCAATCGCAAATATTTCCTCTTCGTTGCCAACTAAAGTTACTGCATTATCAAAATCTAATTTAATCGCTTCTGAAACATCTCGGCCGATCATTTTATATTCTAAGCAATAGGTTTCAGTGGACCAATGGCCGGCCACTCTACCATTAGTACAACGGTTATCATCACAACTTGGTGAATATTCAGTCGCTATCCAAACTCTTCGATTGGCCTCTTTTGTACAATATTTATATTCTTTTTTAAATGTTACGTTGAGATAAACATTCTCTGGAGTAGAGACTGATCTTCTGACTTCTAGAACTTGTGAGGCCAGACCGTCACTTCTTACTTGTAGTACTCCAATATTCATTTCCTCTTGATTTAAATCCAAATCGAAGGCATGGGCCCCAGCAGAAAAGAAAAGCGCAAGTAATAAAATCTTCATATTATTTCTCCATTGTTAAATTAACTAATTCAGAGTCAAAAGCGTTAACCCTCATACCTGCATCGATTCGATATGTCGATGCATTCATACCGCTTGAAGCATTTGACAATAAAAAGACGGCGAGATTGGCAACTTCTTGGGTCTCCAAAGCTTTTTTTCTCAAGGTCATTTTTTCGGCGTAAAGATAATTGTTAATATAACCGGGAATTCCAGCAGAAGCAGAAGTTTTAAGTGGCCCAGCTCCAATGGCATTGACTCGAATTTCGCCATGAGCAGAAAGGGATTTGGCCAAATAGGCCACGGCGGCCTCAAGTGTCGCTTTTACCGGGCCCATTGCTCCATAACTGGTGGCCAGGATATCAGAGATTGAAACAGTTACAATCGAAGAAGGGCGATTAAAAAGAGGAATAAGTGCGTTTGAGAGTTCAACTAAAGAAAAGGCCGAAATGCGCATGGCCTCACTAAAAACCTCCCACGATGTTTGATTGAAACTTTGCCCTTCGCTAAATCTAATAAAGGCCATCGAGTGAAACATCCCATCAAACTTATAATTTTTATTTTGCAAAGAAGTGGCCAACGCCGAAGTCTTACCCTCCACTGACAAATCAGCGCAAAATATTTCTAGATCGGGAAATATTTTTTCTACTCTCTCTAAGACCTCGGCATTTTGCACTGACAATGTCACTCTCGCTCCTTCCAGCTGTAATGTTTTAGCGACAAAATAAGCGACACTCTTTTTATTTGAAACTCCGGTAATTAAAAAATGCTTCCCCGCCAAATTTAAAAATGAATTCATTTAAACCGATCCTTTTTTACGGTCATACAAGTAAAGTCGACAGAAGAAACCGTTTTTCCGTTAACTACAATTTTTCCCGACATGGCAACTGCATTCATTAATTCTGACTTGAGGGTGACCGTCATAAAAAGAGTGTCGCCCGGTTTTATAAAATTTTTAAAACGAGCATTTTCCACTTTTACCACAACCCCTAAATCTCCTTTTGATTCACTTGATCTCAAGGCAATTAAAATAGCTCCAGTTTGAAAAAGCGCTTCTTGTTGAAGCACCCCTGGCATAATGGGATTTCCCGGAAAATGCCCTTTAAAATAATTCTCTTCTCCCGAGAGGTGAAGCGTTGTCTCAATTTTTTCTCCTTCAAAATTCAAAATTTTATCGACAAATAAAAAAGGTGCCCGCTGAGGAATAAGCGAAATGACATCGGGATAAAGATTTTGATTTTCAGTTTGAATCATTATAGTCCTCCTGAAATAGTAATCTCTGAGCCGGTAATATAAGAGGCCTCATCGCTGGCCAAAAATTCCACCGCCGCTGAAACTTCTGAAACCTTGCCAAATCTTTTCATGGGAACATCTTGTAAATATTCTTTTCTTTGCTCTGGAGATAAATCATTGATCAATTCTGTTTCGATAAACCCCGGGCAAATAGAGTTTACCGTAATATTTTTTTTCGCCACTTCTTTAGAAAGGCCTTTGGCAAAAGCAAGCAGACCCGCTTTTGAAGCGGCGTAATTTCCCTGCCCTGGCAAACTTAATTTTCCACCCACTGAACTCATCATAATAATACGCCCGAAGCGCTCTCTCATCATCAAAGGCACCGCCAACTTACTCATCAAAAAGGCCCCTTTTAAATTAGTATCTAAAACTTGATCCCAATCTTCCTCGCTCATATTAGGAACGATATTATCTTTTCTAATCCCACTATTATTAACCAGGATATCAAGACCTCCCCAATTTTTTTCTAAAGAATTAAAAAATTCACAAATATCTTTCCATTTACTGACATCGAATTTGGCCAACTGAAAATGATCACCGTAAAGGATCAGAGAATCTTTGATCAAGTTTGCTTCTTGCTCATTACTCCGGTAAGTGGCAATCACACGATGCCCACCTTTTAAAAATCTCTCTACAATATCTCTTCCAATACCTCGAGTTCCCCCTGTGACTACAATTCTTTTTTCCTTCATAAATTTACCTCTGCTTGATTATTTTGACTCAAATAAGAATCACATTTATTACCCACGATAACTCCGTAGTTAGCGGCCCCAAGCCAACCCGACATAATAATACCCACTGATCCAGTATGAAAAAGTCCCTTAATTTCGTCTGAAACTTTTTGGCTCACGGCCAACCCCTCAAACTTTGTTCCAAATGATGACCCTCTATAGTGATGAGTAAATTTCTCAAAAGTTTTAGGAGTCGAGGCCTCAGTGTAAGTTATATGTCTTTTAATTCCTGGAATTACTTTTTCTAAACCAGATGTGGCCCGTTCAATGAGATATTTTTTTCGCTCTTCATATTCAGCTTCAGAGAGATTTTCCCAATCGCTATAGCGAGCGTTGGAAGAAGAAACCACCGAATAGAGATTTTTCCCCGGGCGCATATCGGGATAATACATGGAAAAAGTCTGGCAAGAAATTTTAGGCGATAATAATTCTTCAGTGCTAAATGTCTCGGCTTCTGAAGTAAACAGCAAATCTCCCATAAAAGGAAGTTCTATCCCCGTAAGCCCCATATAAACTTGGCAACTGCTGCTATTTGGCCTGACTTTTTTTAACTCTGATTTAAAATGATCGCTCAAGTTTTTTTCACCTACTAACTCATTTAGCGTTTTAAATAAATTGCCATTTGAGACAACTGAACGGGCCTTGATAATTTCATCCCCACACTTGCGAGAAATAACAACACCCTCAACTCTTTTTTCACCGGCATGACTGGAAGTTAAAATTTCTTTTACCATTGCTTGCTTTTGAATATCGACACCGTTTTTTAGAAGTTCCATTTGCATTTTGGCGATCATCTCTTCTGTGCCACCTCTATAAATGTAAACCCCTTTATTCATAAAATTAGAAAAAACAATGCCGTAACTGATGGCGGGATCTTCCAACGTTGAGCCATTGGCGTAAACTATGGGCTCGAGGAGAAATCTCAATACATCGTTTCGTCCTTTAAAATATTTATCAAAAAGTTCACGATTACTTATTTGCGAGTTATCGTAGAAATTCATCTCTTTAAGATCGCCAAAAAAATGTTCTACCGAATGGGGATCAACTTTAAAAGTTTCTTTAAGATGCCGTTTGTAATCCACTTCATCAAAAGAAGTTTTCAAATCAAACTGAGGATTAATAAAACGCACTTCTTTAAGCGGATGAAGATGATTGGCGATATCGCTATTCCAATGGCGACGACAAGTTTTCACCATGCCGTGAGGAAATCCATGCAATGAAATATCAAAAACAAATTGATTATTTTGGCGTGTAAACCAAGTGGCCAGGCCGCCTAATTTATTATGCGCCTCAAGGAGCAAAACTTTGTTGCCCAGTTTTGCCAAAACATTAGCGGCCGTCATGCCACCAAGCCCGGCCCCCACAACAACAACATCATAATCTGAAGAAATTTTTTGGTGCGCAGAAAATTGCATAATGGCCTTTCAAATTTATATACTGAGTTTCCCCGTAGCAAAAAACTCAAAGATGATGAGTATAATACCAACTGCAGTCTTTCTTTGGCGAGAGAAACTGTCCAGCTTTGCGCACCGTGAGTTGCGCACTGCTTGTTCTTTTCTTCCACAATAATTTACAAAAGGAAGCTAAATTTTAACCTTTGGATGACACAGAGATGATTTAATTCCAGGACAATGATGGAATGTCGTAACCGAATGGTTGTGAACGATGTGAAGAAGGCCAGGTTTCATATAAACTTCATTGAGCGAAAGCTTTTTGAATTCATCAAACGGTATTTCTCCTTCTCTTCTTTTATTAAATCAATTTCTTCCCAATCTGGCCTTCAACTCACATTGATGATTATAATTGATGAGATACTAATTTAATCAGATCTAAAAAGTTTTCCTTAGAAATTAAAAGAGTTTTAGCTGCGGGATATTTTTTAGAAAAAGCGCTTAATCCTTGTCTTTCCCGTTTCCTTCCTGATTTTACTTCAATCGCCAAAATAGACTTTCCTTTTTTTATGATAAAATCTACTTCGTTTTGTTTATCTTGCCAGTAAAAGACTGAAGCAAAATTTTGAAGGAGAATTTGTCCCACTGCCACTTCCAATTTTCGACCTTCTTCAGTGGGGCCAAAGACTTCCATAAAGGCCATCGCCAAGGGAATCATTTTAGGAGAGCTGGCCTTTTTTTTCAAAATATTACCAGAAAATTTCTCTAGGCATTTTATCAAAAAGGCCTTTTCAAAGAGCGATAAATAATATTTGACCAAATCGACGTTTCCACCTTCTTGCAGTTGTCCTAAAATTTTATTGTAACTCATCACTTGCCCGCCATAACTGCAAGCAAGTTCGAAGCACTGGCGAAAGAGCGCCGGTTTTTTGACGGTCACATTTTGTAAAATATCTTTTGTTATAACCGCATCAATGATGGAAGTTTGTACATAGGCCAAGGCCCTTTGTTCATCTTTCATTTTTATAGGTTCTGGATAGCCACCTAATTTTAAATATTGTTCAAGTGATAATTTGGGCAATAATTTTTTAGACTCTAAAAAACTCCAATGAGAAACCGTGGTTAATTCAAATCGACCGGCCAGACTTTCAGAGAGTCCCTGATGAATATCCATAGAAATTGAACCTAATAAAATGACATGAAATAATTTTTTTTTGCGCTTGTTTTCATCCCATAACGCTTTGATTATTTGCGACCAACCATTGATCAGCTGTATTTCGTCTATAATTAAAACCGCTGATTTTTCTTCTAGATTGGCCTTCATCCATTCTTCTTTTAACCACTCTTGATGATGAGTGAATTGAGAATCTGAAGAAACGTAAGTTATTTTTTTATCGGGGCATAATTTTTGTAATTGCATTACTCCGGTAGTTTTACCGACCTGTCTTGGCCCTAAAATAATTTGTATAAATTTTGCTGGATCAACTAAACGCTCTTTTAGCTCGAAAATAAATGCTCTTTCCATAATTATAGGTTATACTGCTATTAATTGTAGGTCAACCTATAATTTTAAAGACAAGCTCATACTGCGCTTTAAAGTTCCCGAACAATTGCCTCCGCAACTTTTACCCCATCACAAGCAGCAGAAGTAATCCCACCTGCGTAACCGGCCCCCTCACCACAAGGATACAGGCCGGCCTTCTGTGACGTCTGCAAAGTAACGGGATCACGCACAATGGTAATAGGAGAAGAAGTGCGAGTTTCAGGGGCGAGTAATAGCGCCTCTTCACTTTTAAAACCCTTCAGCTGAATATTAAATTGCTCAAGGGCAACTTGCAAATGGGTGACTACATTTTTTGGCAACAAATCATAAAGAGGAGCGCTGATAATTCCCGAAGGGCATGATGTGTGAGGAAGAGTTTTGCTTTTAGTGCCTTGTAAAAAATCCATCAAACGCTGAGCAGGAATTTCTTTTCCAGAAGCATGGATCTGTGAGTAGGAAAAACATTTTTCTTCGATAGTATGCTGATATTTAATGGCACTTTCAATATCCAAATTATAATCTACACCGGCCTTCACTGCGACAACTAAAGCAGCATTTGACCAAGGAGAATTGCGGGCAAAATTGCTCATACCATTGACCACTAAACCCTTTTTTTCTGTACCAGAAGACAGCACATGGCCTCCGGGGCACATACAAAAACTATAAGTCCCCACTTCATCACTCTGATCTTGATAACTCAAACGGTAGCGAGCATCGCCTAGATCAGAGCTTTTAAAAAATTCCCCATGCTGTAAACGATCGATCAATACTCGGGGGTGCTCGATCCTCACTCCAACGGCATAATCTTTTGCTTTTAATTCCACCTGATTTTTTAACTGCAAATAAATCTCAGTGGCGGAATGCCCTGTCGCCAAAATAACTCTGTTAGAATAAATCACTTCCCCAGTTTCTAGACGAACACCGGAAACTTTATTGGCAGAAAATAAAACTTCACTCATCTTTGTACGATAGCGAATAATACAGCCACGCTCTTTTAAATATTGAGTGAGTTTGGCGATCAACGGGCGAATTTTATTAGAGCCTAAATGAGGGTTCGAAGTGTAGGCCACTTCAGAAGGTGCACCGAAATCTACTAATCGTTGCATGACATAAGGAATGAACGGCGACTTCACTCTGGTTATCAATTTACCATCGCTAAAAAGTCCTGCACCACCCTCTCCGTAACAAATATTGCTATCGGGATCAAGCTGTCCTTTGCGCCAAAACTTTCCAATCGTCAGCATGCGCTTGTTTGCTTCATCTCCTCTTTCTAAAAGAAGAGAAGGAATTCCATATTCTAATAATCTGAGTGCTAAAAAAATCCCCGCAGGGCCTGTGCCCACAATGATCGGCATAAATTGAAGTGGCAAAACTTTTTTAAAAACTTCTTGATGATAAATAAATTGATCGCCCTGAAAAATAATTTCCACGGAATAACTGACGGCCGGGCGCTTGCCTCTGGAGGCCCCTCTAGCATCCAGCGCCTTTGAGATAATGCGAAAATCTTTGAGTCCCGGGTAGCGGGATTTGAGATGGGACTCCAGAGACTCTTCAAAGTCTAAAAGAAGTTGAACTTTTTTTAACAT
>JAHEZZ010000044.1:9750-16921 GCA_023250815.1 Bdellovibrionales bacterium | reverse complement strand
ATCCTCGCTGGTAACCCCAATCTGCCCCTCCATCAATTCTACAAGTCGTTTGGAAATAGAGAGTCCAAGCCCTGTGCCCCCAAACCTTCGAGCAGTTGATGCCTCTACCTGTGAAAATGCTTGAAACATTCGAGAAAGAGCTGCTTTTGGAATTCCTATTCCGGTATCAATAATTTCAAAACGCAGTTGGACTTTTTTGCTATTTTCTTTAAGTACACTTACATTTATTGAGACAGAACCCTTACTTGTAAACTTAATGGCATTACTGATTAGATTCATCAAAATTTGGCGAATTCTTCCAGGGTCACCATTATAAAATAATGGCCCATCAGAAGGAAATTTAAAGAAGAGTTGAATTCCCTTTTTCTGTGCATGGTAAGACAGAATTTTTTCTACGTCCTTGATCGTTTCATAGAGATTGAAATCAATCATTTCAATCTCAAGCTTTCCAGCTTCAACTTTTGACAGATCAAGAATGTCATTGATTATTGTGAGCAAAGACTCGGCCGATGATTTAATAACATCGACGCTATTTTTTTGTTCTGGACTTAGAGATGTATCAAGCAAAAGCCCTGCCATCCCGATGACTCCATTTAGCGGCGTTCGAATTTCATGGCTCATGTTCGCCAGAAACTGCGATTTCATTTCAGTCGCTGCACGCAGTTTCTCTTCAATCTTTGCCCGTTCGCAGGCATTGCGAATACATCGAGTTGCGATGGGAGCAGTAATATCTCCCTTTGAAAGATAATCTTGGGCCCCCATTTTTAGGCATTCAAGTGCAATCGCCTGATCCATGTGGCCGGTTAAAACGACTATGGGAAGCAGCGTTTTCTCTTTTAATTTTTGGAGAGTAGCAATGCCCGAGGAATCAGAAAGATTTAGATCACAAAGAACCACCTGGGCCTTAGAGGTCTGGAGGTTTTCAAGCCCTTCTTTTAGAGTTTCAACCGTTTCTAGCTCATATCGGATGCTAAGTTCATCTTTATCTTTCAAAAATCTCTGGATGGTTTTTTTATCCAGTTCATCATCCTCAATCATTAAAATTTGAATTATCTGTTCCATGCTTATACTCCCTACGTTTGAGTTTTCCAGTTTGGAAAACTCAATATTACGAGCGGTATATCTCTGCTCTAGGCCGCTGGTGGACATAGCGATGCGATCCAATAGACATGAATTGTTCTCATCACCTCAACAAATTGTTTATAATCGACGGGTTTGAGCATATAGCCTGCAATTCCAAGTTTATAACTTTTTAGGCGGTCTTGATCTTCCTGTGATGTCGTGAGCATTACAACAGGAATCATTTTCAAATCTTCATCATTTTTAACAACTTGCAGGAACTCGATACCATTCATTTGTGGCATATTAATGTCGAGCAAGATCAAGCATGGTTTAGGAACAGTTTTGGAGCGAAGAAACTCAAGCGCTTCTTTACCATTACAGACCTCATGTTTTGGATTGGAAATTTTTAATTCCTTAAAGGCCCTTGTAATAGACTTGCGATCAATTTCGTCATCCTCAATTACTAGTATTGAATCGGCCGTTGTCATTTTTGGTCTCCTCTTTTTTTATGATCATTTCTTTTGGAAGGGTAAAATGGAAAACTGATCCTTGGTTTTGTTTTGACTCCGGCCAAATTGTTCCACCATGATTTTCAATAATTTTTTTAACTATTGTTAGGCCAATACCGGTGCCTTCAACATCATTTTGTGTTCCGAGTGTTTGGAAGAGTTTAAATATTCTTTCAAAATGCTCTTCGGCAATTCCTGGGCCGTTGTCTGAAAATTGAAAATGCCAAAGTTTTTCTTCTTCATGACAATGAATATTTATCTGCCCTTTTTTCTTATCCATGTATCTAATGGCATTGCTAAGCAAGTTTTGAAAAACTTGCTCAATCTGAGTTGAATTACATGGAATAATGGGGAAATCTTTATCAACGGTGACCTGAATGTGTTCAGGTATTTCGATCAAGGAGAGGACATCAGAAATGAGGGTATTGAACTTAGTAGGCCTTCGTTCATCTTTTTCTCTCCCAATCTTAGAGTATCGCAAAATACCGTCAATAAGAGTGCTCAATCGCCTCGCCCGTTGCTTTAGAGTGGCAAGATGTTTTTTGCCTTCATCATCTAGCTTTTCGCCGTAGTCCTCTGAAAGCCAATCAACAACACTTCCAATTCCTCGTAGTGGGGCCTTTAAATCATGAGAAACAATATAGGCAAAATCATCCAATTCTTTATTAGTTTTTATGAGTTCATTATTTTTAGACCTAATCTCTTCTTCGGAAAATTTCTGCTCAGAAATGTCTTGAACAATCCCAGCAATCCTAGATGCATTACCGTTTATATCAAAAATATGTTTTCCCGTCGCACATATCCAACGCAATTGCTGATCCGTGCGTAAAATTCGGCACTCAAATTTCCAGTCTTTCTGATTCTTTATTGCACCTAGAAAGGTTTGATTCACTAGATTGCGATCTGCTGGAACAACGTGTTCAAGAAAAATTTCAAAAGTCCAATTGGGCAACAGTTCTTTATAACCAAAAATTTTGTCATGCTCGAGCGATCTACGGGCCGATTGATCAAGTAAATTTAAATCCCAGGCCCCGATATTACCGACTTCCAATGCAAAAGATAGAAAGGATTCACTGTGGCGCAGTTTGTCCTCCAAGTGTTTTCGCTCGGTGATGTCGATGATTGAGGCCAAGACAAAGAGGCCTTCGTTTGTTTCAATAGGATTGAGTCCGATTTCAATGGGGACTTCATCGCCATTTTTTTTGAGTCCGAAAAGATCGCGACCAACTCCCATATGGCGGGCCTCGGGAGCGTTAAAAAAACTAGTTCGCTTTTCTGGATGGTTACTACGAAAACGTTCAGGCACCAGCATTTCAATAAGCTGACCTACCAGTTCGCTACGTTGATAACTGAAAAGTTTTTCAGTCTGCAAGTTAGTCAACACGATCTGCCCTGCCTTATTCATCATAATCATGGCATTTGGAGCAGCTTCAACAACCTGGCGAAATCGTTTTTCGGCCTTCTCTGATTCGATGATTTTTTGCTGCAATTCTTCAGACACTTTTTTAGTTAGAGAAAGTTGAGTCCTCTGACGTTGAAAAAGAAAAATAACCAACCCAGAGGCAATCGCCAAAAGCCCACCGAGGTAAAGGACGATCCAAATGGCAAGCCCCTTAAACTCGATCTCTGAACGTTGTGAGGGATAAGTTTGAATGCGCCATTGAATACCATATTGCTTAAGAGCAGTAGCAGTAGCAGTAGCAGTAGCATTAGCAGTAGCCTCTGTAAAATTTGAAAATATTTGATGTTCACCAGAATAAACGGAAATAAAAAACTGTGAAGTTAAATATGGTTTTAAAAGCGTTTCAAAGTATAGAGCAGAAAAGGCGACCTTAATGAAGCCTTTAATTTTTTTATTATTTAGAATAGGGGTCAGGGACTCAAGTAAAGTCCCCCCTTTTTCAAAATTCATATTCTCATAGAAGACAGTCCTTTTTTCTAGATTTGCTCTGGCCAGAATAGACTTTGGAATGTTGTCAATATTAAGATTTGTGGCCTTTAGAGTTGTTTGGAATTTTTTATTAAACTCAGAAGCAAGAGTTTCCCCTGTGGGGGAGATCAACGATATATACTGTATGCCCGGCCTATCTATAATATATTGATTTGCATCTGGTCTCCAAAAGTCAGTTTTGCTTATGCCGGCGGAAAGCCGGGAGATTCGGCCGGCCATGCGTTCAATTTCCTTTACGTTGCTTTCAATTGAAGATGAAATATTTTTTTCAAGAAAGAGCGTGTTTTCTTTATTGTGTAGAGAGAGGCCCCGATTCAATGAACTATTTAATGTCTGGAAGAGAAATACAAAGAGGCCCATTACAAGCACTGTTAACATAATTGGATGGCCAATAGTTTTGCGTTCTTTGTGGTCAAGGGTAGATTTAATTAGAAAAAGAATAGGGCCGATAGATAAAACAACAAAACCAAATGCTGTATGAATGGCCATCTTTGTTAAAGCTAACCAGCCATAGGCGTATTCAAGCCCAAGACAGTATCCTATCAATGCAATTCCTGAAAAAACGAGTAAAAGGACTGAGGTAATCCAAAGTCCAGTATAAGTATTATGAGTTGTAGATTTCTGATCAAAAAAAAGTCCCAGAAGGCCGGTGCAAATAAAACATATCGCTGTAATCGGTGACATTCTCCCAGGATTTGAAGTTTTGATGACCAAGTACGCATGCATGAAAAATTGATCGATTCCGAAATTTAAATTAAATACATATTGAATTAAGGTAAGAGAACCAAGTAGTAGAATGATCACAGAAAGGATAGTTTGAAATCGTTTGTATCGAGAAAAAAAATGAGAAAGATAAATTAATCCGGCCAAGAAAAAACCAAGAGCTGTGTTATATTGCATCGGAGCAAAAGTTGGGCGAATCTGGATAAGTACAGGGATATGTAAATGCCATCCGAAAAGAACGATAAGCCCGAGAAATAAAGAAATGAGTCCGCTGACAGCAATTGGAAGTCGCAAATTATTTTTTAACTTTTGAGTTGATTTGGGATTTGTAAAACTGTTTTCGTGGTCATTCATCGTAAGTACTCTTTTTTTTCAATCTATTGACGCCGCCCCCGGAAGTAATTCATTTATCGACTCTTTAAGCATGCATGGTAAATATTCTGATGGACTACATTCGATAAGTAAAGATACCCTCCCGATGAGCAGTTTGAAGATAACTAAGTGACCTGAGTAGTTACGATCAGAGACTAGTCCGGGCCAATTAAATTTTTATACTCAGACCTGATAAATATGAAATAATCGTTTAGATTTTTCATGTCCATCTCGATCTCACTCAAATCAAGTGAGTGTAGGTTTCCCTGAAGCTGAGAGATGAGTGTATCAAGTTGAAAAAAACCATAAGAGACGGCGGTTCCTAAAACCTTGTGGCAATTTTTTTTCATCTCAGAGTAATTTTTTTCTAAATACAATTCTTTTAATTTTTCAAAATTGTCTAAAATATTTTTCAAGTATCCAGGGATCAAATCCTCCAGTCTAGAGTCAATTAATTCAGGTTTAAATTCCATAGCTCTTTCCTTGGGTTATTCCCATGATCTTAGGCCACAATTCTTCGAAAATTTTTTGTCGCTTGTGTGACTGTAGAGATAAAGTGATTTTTATGAATCGGTTTAGGGAGGAAACTAACCTGACCAAAAGTGTCCCTCAATTTGTTTTCTACATGATTATGCTGAGACATATAGACAATTGGAATCTTAAATGACGAGATGGATTCAATCATCTGAGATAATTTTATACCGTCAATCACTTTAAGATTAATATCCAATATTATGAGATCGGGTGCCTGATCTAAAATGCATGGAATTGCGTCAAGCTCATTTTCAAAAAGTGAGATACTAACATTTTTGTAGTCTTTAAGATAATGGTTCACAAGTAAAAGTGCATTACGACAATCATCGATGACATAAATCTTTTTTTCACCCTTCGAGTGGAGATATTGTTTTGCCAAGGCATTTCTCAGTTCATTTTTTTCCTTTGCAAATTTATCGAATAATTTATATCTAGTTCTCATAAGACTCCTTTAAATTTCCCAACCCGTTCTTGCTTGAAAGTAGGCTAGCAAGCTCATTTGTTTTTCTTATCTTGTAATTGTAAAGATATATAGATATCTCTATCATTTCCATATTTTAGGTCTTTCAAATCACTCTTTTTGTAGGGGCTCAAAGGAGTATCCGAGACCAAAGTGGGTACGTATAGTGTAGTCACTTTGCTTAATTTTAGTTCTGATTTTACTGATGTGTTGATCAATAACTCTTTCCACTACTTCGCAATTATTGCTCCAAACATAATCCAGCAATTCATTGCGAGAAAAGACTCTACCTTCTCTTTGCGCCAGATAAAAAAGAAGCTTAAATTCCGTTGGGGTCAAAGGGATATAGGTCAGTTCATTATGGGTTTTAATTTTAAGGGCGTTACTGTTTCCGTCAAAGATTAGATCACCTTTTTGAAAAGTTTTAGGTGAATGAAGGGGTTGTATCAGTTTCGCTTTCACGCGCGCCAAAAGCTCCAGGGGTTCAAATGGCTTTACGATGTAATCCTGAGCGCCGAATTGAAAAGCCTCCAATTTGCTTTTTATGTTTTGAACCTGGCTTAAAAGAAAAACAGGAATTTTTCTGGCGTGAAAAAAATCTTTATTATTTGAGAAAAATTCCAAACCGTTACTTTCACCGATTTGAATGTCTAAAATCACAAGATCAATTAAGTCTGATTCTAAAGTTAAAATAACATTCTCTAAGTTTGATAAATAGACGAGCCGATCCTCATTAAGCATGTATGCTTTGAGCAAGTTAAAAATATTTTTATCATCATCAACTAACAATAGGTTCACAAAACTTTTCCTAATTTATACAATAACCAGTCTTTCGCTTTTTTAGAAAATTCCGGTTTCTCCTCTGGAAATTCAAAAAAAAGAGAATAGCTGTCGGTAGACTCACGGAGGTTTTGAGTTACGCTTAAGCGAATCTTCTCCTTGCCAAAAATCTCATAAATAAAATGCCCTTCAATATCTAACAAGGATCCCTTACTCACAAAGCTGGAACTTCGAAGGTACAATCCATCTTCATTAATTTTGAGCGGATTTAACTTGAAGGAGATGGAGGAATTTCGAAGAGGGGAGGGGACTATAGCGGTTCCCAAGATCAGATCGTTACGGTGTACAAAATCTCCCTTTAAAAGAAACCTAATTTTGGAAAGGATCATAGAAATATCTAACGGTTTAGAAATATAGTCATCTGCCCCAGACTCAATGGCCTGGGCAATTTTCTCGGGCCGGTCATTCCTGGATAAAACGATAAGAGGAGTTATAGAGAGCAAATTTTTACGGAGGTGCTCAATGAGTTTTATACCGGCGTCGTCTCCCTCATTGAGATTCAAATCAATAAGACAAAAATCCCATTTCTGAGCAGTATAGGCCTTAAGGAATTCGGCCGTTGTTTCAGTTGTTATGACCTTGAAGTTTTTAGGATCAAGAGTCAAATGAAGTATGGCGCTGAAGTTTGGATCGTCATCCAATGTTAGAACATTATATTTTTGCATCCTTAATCTGCCTCCATCCCATTTTCAGCTTTCGAATGACGAAAGAATCAGCTTC
>JAHEZZ010000044.1:0-9740 GCA_023250815.1 Bdellovibrionales bacterium | reverse complement strand
ATCCAATTGGAGGATGCCATTTTTAGCGATGGCAAAGGGGGCCCTTATCTTGCAGTAGGCCTCACCGATGCTAATAACCTCTGACCATAAATGAACGTTAAGTTCTATTGAAGCTTCCTCGGGAGTAAATTGGTATTCAAGAAAGGCCTTATTTTCTAACGCTATTTTGACTTTTTTAATCAGGGCATTTCGCTGAATGGGTTTTAAAATATAATCATCAACTTTTAGGCCGATATTCTTTTTGATCATATTGTTTCTATTTTCCGCAGAACAAATGATGACTGGAATTTTGCCGATTCTGGGATTTTTTAAACGCAATTGCAAAAAGTCATTCCCGGTTTCATTGGATAAGTTTAAATCGAGCAATATAAGATCTGGAATGGCCTTTTCGATCTGCTTAAAGGCGGTATGAAGATCTTGGGCCTCAGTGGCCTGAAGGCCAGAGCTTTCGAGCATTCTGCGCACTAAAATGCGAAAAGTTGGATCATCGTCGATAATAAGAATATGATTTTTTTTAATCATAAAAAAACTTTTACCTCTTCCTATTTTTTAGCAACTCGCTCATTTTTAATTTCCCTTAATTCTTTGCTCATTATTTGATAACTTTCCTGCAAACAAGCAAATATTTTTTTCAACTTCTCTAAATCCTGCGAGTCCCGAAGATTTTCAATTTCTTGGCAAAGTCTTTCAACCTCATCTCCACCCAAGACCTTTGCTCCTGATTTCATTGCATGGGCCTTATTTGCAGCTGCCTTAAAATCATGTTCTTCTATTGATTTTGCTATAAGCTCGAGTCTTTCAGGAGAAGTGTTTAAAAATGAATCGATAATTTCGACTAAAATGTCTGGTGCTCCTTCCATTTGCAGTTCTTCAAACTGCAGAAGAGCGGCCCTATTTATAGTGGAGGACAAGTTCATGCACATTCTCCTTGAGGCAATGGCCTGCCAACCTCCCAATCCTTGCGCAATTTATCGTCTGTACACTTTTTCGGATGTTTAAAAAAAATTCTTTACTGGTTGTTATTCCTTAGGGATTCTGCAATTTACCTTTCTTTAAATTTTTCAAGGTATGACCTACAATAAAAATCTGCAAATCCTTGTCTCCTTTAGTCCGCTATTGCTTTAAAGCTGACATTTTCTCTTGATAACTATAAAATCAATCAGTGTTTTATTGTTAACAAGGATAGTTTTTTTGCAGCAAATATTTTTACAAAATTATATTGTAAGTGATGACAAAAATCTTTTGCAGATTGATAAAGTTCATGGCCTTTTAAAAGAGGCCTACTGGTGCAAGGGGATTGCAAAATCGACCTTTCAGCTTGCCATCGACGGTTCGCTTTGTTTCGGGGTCTACGGAGATAAGGATCAAGTTGCTTTTGCCAGAGTGGTTACAGACGGAGCAACGTTTGCATGGCTTTGCGATGTCATTGTTGACGAAAAACTTCGCAGCAAAGGGATTGCAAAAAATTTAATGAAATTTATTATGATTCACCCCAGACTCCAAGGCCTTCGCCGCTTTTGTCTAGTGACCAGCACCGCCCACCAATTGTATCAAAAATATAAATTTAAAGTTATCGAAACTCCCCAAAATTGGATGGAAATTAGAGACAGCGAAATTTATCTTAGGGAAGGAAGTATTTAAGTCGAAGGGATTTGATTTTGAAAATTAGCAGCTTAAATTTTTTAAAAAACTAAAAGCATTTTGCACGCGAATGTTGTCGTTGTTGATATAATCCTTGTCGGATTCTAAAACCACTTGAATGCATTCAACGGCGGGAAATTTTTTCTTTAAATAAGATAACCCTAATGAGATATTGTGATCTGATTTTTTAGCTTCTACAAATAATAGTGGTTTTCTGTTTTTGATGACAATAAAATCAACTTCTCTTTTTTCTTTATCTCTATAATAACAGAGCTGCATATCATGGCCTTCAGTGTCTTCAATAAAATGGCAATGCTTAAAGAGGTGAGAGGCGATTAAATTTTCAAACTTTATTCCTTCATCTTCGATCAGGGCGTAATCGTAATGATAGTGCTTAGACATCTTTTTGATTGAATTAAATTTGGAATGGGTAAACGGGTAAATGCGAAAAATGCCATAAAGATTTTCTAAAATTGAAAGATACCGGACCACTGTCTCGTGGGAAATTGATAAATCTTCTTTTAAGGAATTAAGGGAAAGCCCACTACCTACTAATTCAGGCAGGCGCATAACCAGTTTTTCCATTTTATCGAGATGACTGACATCCTCTAAATCTCGCACATCATCTCTAATTAAGCGCGAGCGGTATTCTTTGCGCCAGCGCCTCGCCTCGATTTCATCCTGTGCTAAAAAAGGTTCAGGGAAAGGGCCATATTTCATCAAATCTAAAAGTGTACCAGGATTTGCTCCCGGTATTTCTTTGAGGGATAGCGGGTGAAGACGAATAAGGTGATATCGGCCTTGCAGAGAATCTCCTCCTTTTCTTAAGACATCTAATTTTGCACTTCCTGTGACCAGAATTTTAAAATCTTCTTTTTTTTTGTCATACAATCCTTTTATCAATGATTTCCAATTTCTTTGCTTGTGAATTTCATCAAGGATTAAAATAATTTTTTTTTCTGGAGGCCATTGCCCTTTTAAAATAATTTCTCGGTCGTTACTGTCATCCCAGTTATAATAATAACCTTTATTATTATTTAAAATATTTGTACTGAAAGTAGTTTTACCTGCTTGTCGTGGGCCAGCTATAAAGACCATCTTTTTTTCCAAGTCTTTTAAGGTCTGTTTTAAAATATATCTGTTTAAATCGATCATATCGACAATTTTAGGGGCAAATAGAAAAAAAGCAACACTTTTTTTGGGTTAACCAGAAAATTGTCTTTTTAAGGCATAAGTCATTGAAATGTATAATATTCCTTGCCGACCAACTTTGGTCGCCGTTTCTTTTTTATTTTAGGGCCTTTAAACCTTGTCGACTAAAATCAATAGATTTAACCATAATTCTTGCTGCTTCTTGAGGCGCATGAAATCCGGCAGAGTTTTCGGCTTCGGCAAAGTCTATTAGAAACTGTGCTTGTCGTTGAAAATTTTGTGCTTTTTTAATTTTGTTTTCCGCCATTTTTTTCTTTTGAGCATCTGCAATTGCATCGATTAAATCCATCAGCGCATTGATTGTAGTATTTCGCATTTCGGTGTGCCGTCCTTGAATTTGTTCTACTCTTTCAATTAACTCATTTTCAGGAATATTATGGCAGGTCTGGCAAGCTCGGTTAATATTTAAAAGTGGGCTTCTTATATGATGATCAGAAATTTTAGTTGCTCCCACTCGTTTATAAGGCATATGACAGTCAACACAACTTACTCCTGATCTTCCATGAATGCCCTGTGACCACATTTCAAATTCTGGATGTTGGGCCTTAATTACAGGGGCCCCTGTAATTTCATGAATCCAATCTTTATGTTTATTTTCTTCATAGTAACTTAAAATTTCATCCGCCTTGAGTCCTTTTTTCCATGGAAAAGTTAGCTGTTTATCATGACCTTTAAAATAATACTCCACGTGGCACTGGGCACAGACAAAGGTTCTCATCTCCAGTCGAGTTGCCATTTTGTTGACGTCGTAATTTTTTATACCGTTATGTTCTTTGTAGTCCCTTATCCCATCGATAAAGGCAGGTCTTGTCACCCTCAAGGTCATAGTGGAAGGTTCGTGGCAATCTAAACATGAAACGGGATGTTCAACATTTTTAACAGCATCTTTGTAAGGCATTTTATTAAGCGTTTCAAAACCCTTATGAACATCACCTTCACCTATCACCATCATCGCCTTATAAATTGAAGAGTGACATTGTAAACAAGAACCTGGTTGGGGAACCGCCTGTCGTCCAGTGTACAACTGGTCTTGAAGCATATAAGCGTGACCCCTTTCTTCTCTAAAGTCTTTTGAAAAAGCATACCCGGCCCACATTTTTTTCAAACGGGGATCTTCTTCCAATTTAGATTGCGCTACAACCTGTCTTGGATCCGCTTTGCTAGGAGTATGGGGCAAGGCCTCACTTCCTCCATATCGAGTTCTTATTTGATCCACCGTTTTCATATAATCGTCATATTGATGAGGAAAATCTAACGCCCATAATTTGGGGTCATCTTCCAGAGGAGCAATGGGATGAATTTTATACTGATAATATTTGGCCTCTTGCTGCTTTTCAAAAATATTGATGATGAATAAAACCAATAATACCGTGGTGGTGATGGCGATTATAAAAAGTAGGGGGCCATAATGAATAATTTTTTTTAATTTTTCTTTGTTTAACAATTTCATAAATCATGACCTACCTTTGAATGACAATGGAGACAGTCTCCAGAATTTTGATAATCTTTTTTATGATCCACGATATTCATGTCTTGAGTAATATCTTTATGGCAATATAAGCACGCATTTTGAACAATTTTGCGATTCATGGACTTAATATGAATCGGCCATTCAAATTGGTCTTTGGTAAAGGCGGCACTGTGATTATAACCATTGATAGCTTTTACGAAATATTTACCAAGCAAATTATGGGGAGCATGGCAATCGTTGCAAACTGCTACATGACGATGGCCCGATCGCTCCCAACTTTCATACTGTTCATTCATAATATGGCAATTCCGACAAGATTTAGGATCATTGCTCATGTATGAAGAACCTTTGCTATAAGTGAAGGTCGCTACGCCCATTCCAAGGGGAATGCCCACGAGAATGGCGGTGGATATACTAATAAGGCCGAGTGTTTTCCAAAGTTGCAAATATAATCCTCTATTATACCAATGAGCCTAACCTGGAAAAATTAAAGTTGTATGAGAAAGATCATGTAATCATAAATTGATTTTTCTTGTGTTTCATGGGCGGCTTGGCCCGATATAATATTTTGAAAAATGATTTAAGTTTAGGTGCTCATTTTCCGACAAGATCGACCTATGGAACATCATCTACTCCAGGACGTCGGTGTTGCAATTATTGGGGCAACCTTTGTCGGTATTATTGCCAATCGATTTAAAATCCCTTTGATTTTGGCCTATTTGGCGACAGGGGCAGGACTTGGCCCGCATTTTGGTATAAGTGCGATCACTGATAGTGAGAGTATTAATATTCTCTCTGAAATTGGCCTGGTCCTTTTGATGTTTATCTTGGGTATGGAAATCGATATTAAAAAACTAATGCAATCTGGATCGGCAGTTCTTTTAAATGGTGTAATCCAATTTATTGGAAGTATGGCCCTAGGACTTGGTTTTTATAAAGTACTAGGAATGATTTTGCCTATTTCGGGCTTTGAACTACTTTATTTAGCGGTGGGAACTTCTCTTTCTTCAACTTTAATTGTAGTAAAAATTTTATCCGATCGAATGGAGTTAGATACCCTTACTTCCCGTATTACCTTGGGGGTTTTGGTTATCCAAGATATTTGGGCGATTGCCTTTCTCGCCATGCAACCCAATCTCAATCATATTCAAATTTCAATTTTGGTTTTATCTATCGTTAAGGCGGTAGAGCTTGTGGTTGCTGGAATTTCAGTGGCACGTTTTATTCTTCCTTGGGTTTTTGAAAAAGTCAGCAAAACTCCGGAACTTTTAATGATCGTGGCCTTAGGTTGGTGTTTTTCACTTTGCGGTTTAGCGAGCTATCTAGGGCTATCAAAGGAAATGGGCGCTCTGGTTGCGGGAGTTTCTATTGCCTCATATCCTTATCGTGTGCAAGTTGCTCTCAAAATTACAGGCCTTCGAGATTTTTTTATCACCCTTTTTTTGTCGGTCTTGGACTGCAAATCCCTTTGCCAAACGCCACCATTCTCATCATTGCCGCTTCGGTTTTAGTTTTTGTTTATCTATCCAGGTTTTTAACAGTACTACCGGTTTTAATTTCCCTTCGATATGGCAATCGCGTGGCCACCATTCCTTCCTTAAATCTCGCTCAAGTTTCAGAGTTTTCATTGGTGCTGACAGCTCTCGGCGTACAAATGGGGCATGTTCCAAAAGATTTGCTTTTAGCGATCATTGTGGCCTTTGTTTTTACGGCGCTTATTTCTTCCTTCGTCATTCCTAAATCTCATGGCCTATTTAGAAAAATAAATCCGTTGCTTGAAATGATGGGACTAAAAGAATCCAAGCATGTCAAAATGGAATCAAGTCAAGGTGAAGATCATATTTATGACATTACTTTTTTAGGATTGTTTAAAGAGGGGAGTTCGCTCATTTTTGAAATCACTGATCGCTTTGGTAAAGATTATTTAAAAAATATCAATGTTATTGATTACAATCCAGAATCCCTGAAAAGTTTAAAAGCAGAAGGTATTCCTTGTCACTACTGCGATATTGGACATCTGGATGCTCTCATCCATAGCGGCCTAGAAAAATCAAAGATTATCGTCTGCACCATTCCCGATCATATTTTAAAAGGAATTACCAATCTTAAACTGCTTCGGGAATTAAAAAAAATTGTTCCTCACGCTAAAATTGTAGTGACAGCAGAAACATTGGAATCGGCCAAGGCCATGTACAAAGAAGGTGCTGATTACGTTTTTATTCCAAGAATTATTTCTTCTCGGCATCTTGCGGATGCTTTGGAAGCAATGGAAAAAGGTCAATTACAAGGGATCAGAGACATCGAACTAAAAGAATTAAATGAAAGAGAAGAAATCGTTGCTTAGGGTTTTGCTTGCATAACTATATAGTTTTTTCATCTTGAATTGACGCACTTTTTTACTGTGTTAGTTTTCGCTCAATTGGCCAGCTCTCTTTAATTAGATTATGAAAAAAAAATTTGCCACCTATACTCTTTTAATCCTTGGACTTGTTAGCTCTCTAAAATCATGGAGTGGCGATTGTCACTTGGATTATAGGCCAGGGGCAGTGCCAGTTAATTATTTATCTTCCTTAAAATCCGCCGGCGATTATCAACGTTTATTAAAAAATGAAGGCACAAATACTTACGTAAAGTTTACCATTGACCTGAAAAAAAAAGAACTTCCTATTTATTTTCAAAATACTAATCAATTTGATTATCACTATCCATTTTTAAGCACCCAGATTGCGGAGTTTAAAAATTTTTCTTCAACCGCCTATGAAAGTTTTATTTTTTCTGGGCCAATGAAGCGCTTAACTGCTGGGGCCGTTTATTACTCACCCTGTTTTAAAAATGTTAATTCAAATAAGTTAGGCATAGTGGGAATTAATATTTATTTTAAAGCAGAAGTAGATATAAAAGAGGTTGTGGGAACTTTCAAAAGACTTAAAAAGGGTATTTCTTTTGCTAAAGATCGATTGGCCTTTGTCTTTGAACGAAAAGAAGATTATTTTAAATACAAAAAAAAACTTGATGAGCTTAAAATTCCCTCGATTCTTCTATCCTCTCTCGTTGCCCCTACTCAAGCTCCGATTGTTTATCATGCTGCTGTTTCTTATGGTTATCTTAGAAATTTTTCAGCGAGTGAAATGGAGAGTGGGGAATATAACGCCAAAGATATTTTAATTTTAGAGAAGACACCTCTTGATATTGGGCCCCTCTCGGGGGTGATTACCACCGCCCCTCAGGCCCCTCATTCTCATGTTATATTGAGATCCATTAATCAAAATATTCCCAATGTTTTTATTCCCACAATTTTAAATGATCCAAAAATCAAATTGTATTTTAATCAATTGGTTGAGTTTCGGGTAAATGAAAATGGAGAATGGTCTCTTCTTGGAGCAGATAAATTAGGCGAGAAAAAATTGCAGAAATTGGCCTTTGATTATTTTTCAAATCGAGTTCCAAAACTGCCTGCACTCAGTGCAAATTTATCAAAAAAAAATCTCTTTTCTTTGGGAAATACTTTAGCAAAAAGCGATTTAGTTCAATCCTTCGGAGCTAAAGGGGCCAATTTTGCCATATTAGATCAGGCCTTAAGACAGGCGAATATCGATAGAAGCTATTTTGATGGGGCCCATTTAATTCCATTTTTTTATTATGCTGCCCATTTAAAAGAGGCCTTAAGTGAAAGTATTTGTCAAAATACTTATAGAAAATGTCGATTGGAAGAAGGCCTTTCATGTGATTTTTCTAAAGATCTTTGTTTGAAAATTGCCGGTGATTCACACAACCACAATACTTTAAAAGATTTTCTTAAAGAAATAAGTAGTCGGGAAAATACAAATCAGATGTTGAGTCATTCGGAATTTCGACGTTCTGCTTTGCTTTACACAAGGTCTTTAATAGAAAATACTCCTTTTGATCAGGCCAATCTTGATTTTTTACGTGCTAGGATGGAAAAAAACTTTAAGAAAAATCAGCGAATTCGGTTACGATCAAGTACTAATGCTGAAGATTTACCAGGCCTTAATGGAGCTGGTTTTTACGATTCAAAATCTGTTTGTTTGGCCGATGATATTGTTGGTAATGAAAATGTTGAGGCCTCGGCATGCTTAACAGAAACAGAAAAAAATCGAATCAATGCCATTATTGTCAAATTAAAAAATCTTGACCCTGTTAAATACGCTAAAATTATTGAAAAATATAAAAATAATTTAACTCAGAAATATCCTTTAGAAAAAGCGATTAAAAAAGTTTATGCCAGTATTTGGAATGATCGGGCCTTTTTATATCGCGATTATTACAAACTTGATCATCTTCAGGTTTATATGGGACTTTTAGTTCATCCTGCTTTTATTGATGAGAAGGCAAATGGTGTGGCCTTTGTTAGTAAAGATAAAAATACAAAATCTTTGAGTATCAATGTCGTTGCTCAAATTGATGATATCAGTGTCACTAATCCTGAATTGCCTTTTGCCATTGCCGACCATTTTCTTTTTACAAAAAATGAAGACGGAAATTTTGTTGGCCCGAGGTTTGATTTACGGAGTAATCTCACTACAAATGGAGCTTCCGTTCTAACAGAAGAGCAAAGCAAAAGCTTGCTGGTGCAGCTTGCTTTTGTACATCGGGCGATGGAAAAAAATTATGGAGTTTCTCGCACCGAAATTTACGATGCCGAATTTATTCTATCTTCCAAAGGTGAAATTCAAATTAAGCAAATAAGGCCGTTAGGAAAAAGTGATGAGATTGCGCCAGTTGAACCTGTTAACAAGCAAACAGGAGAATATGTTTTTACCTATCATAATCATCAGTGGAACAACATAAATATTTTTCTAGAAGATTCACAGATGGCATTTTCCACTCCCCAAGGCGATGCAGAGAATCCAAGACGCAATATTACTTTTGGCTTTCGCCCTTTTATGACCTTTAATCAATTTTCAATGAATAATAATGAGTCGCAAGCTTTTAGATGGCCCGATCAATTTCCCGACAATAAGAAAAGAGGTGAAATATTTTGCAAGGCCATCTCCACATTAATTGATCCAAAAGAGACAAATAAAGAATACCAATTGAAAGATTTTATCCCGTTCTTTTTAGAGTCTTTAGGAAAGTTACAAATAGCGGAAACTGATATTTGTCCGTTGCCTATTTCAAGGCCCATCGTTATAGATGTTTTTAACAACTATGAAAATTATTCGAAAGATCTCATTTGTATGGTTTCGCCAGAGAAGGAATGGGGTCAAGGACATAAATTTATCGCTCTTTACATGCCCTTTGCTAAAACCACTACTGCACACGGCCCCTATATGAAGGAGTGGCCACTTGAAAAAATCCAACTTTGTATCGACGGGAAAAAAATTGAAATTAAGGAGAAAAAATAATGAAATCGTTTACTTCTTTTATTTTAATTGCCGTCATTCTTTTTTCATTT
>JAHEZZ010000184.1 GCA_023250815.1 Bdellovibrionales bacterium | reverse complement strand
GTGTTGATCAAATTAGCGCTTTCAAACTCCACTGGAAGTTTGCAATATTTAAAGGCTGCGGTAAAAACGGCCTCAAGTGCTTCAACTAGTTTTAAAGTGATATCGCTAGAAAGTGGATTTACAGTAGGGGCAAATAGTACTGCAAATGTGGATTCTGTTTTTAATATTGTGAATATGTGTCTCTTAACTACTGTCGTAGATTGTTCCAGCATTAACAAAGCGATTACTGTCGCTGGACAAAATAATGGCGAGTTTATTTTTTATTATTTTTTATCGGCCACTGATCATGCTTCGGATACATCAATTACTCCAAGTGTTGAAAGTGGAGGGGTGTTTGTAAAATATCATTTTAGCGACGTTCTCCCTGTTGGGAGCACTACTTTGAATAAATTGTATAATGGAGACGGACGGGTTTTTATCGATTTTAATTCTGCCACTAATATGACTCAAATGGGAGATAAAATTTATAAAACGATGATTTATAAACACACTGGAGTAGTATCTGCTGATGCTACCAATGTGGGAACTAGCGGAGTTGCTAATATTCAAGCTCTTATTGCTCCAACAATGAATGGCCTCCTCGATATTCAAAATTTAATCAACGATACGGATTATTATTTTTCTGTTTCACAAGTTAATAAGTTTTCTTTTCATAGTCCGATGTCTGCTTCTCTTCTGGCCCATCCTGAGCCAATTGAAGCGCTTCTTAAAAAGCAGGCGTGTTTTTTGTTGACCGCAGGATTTTCAGGCAATCATCCTGTTGTCGAATATTTTAGAATGATTCGCGATCACTACTTACTCAATTTTACCTTAGGTAAAATATTTGTGAATTCATATTACTCTTGGGCCCCCCATTATGCTCAAACTATTTTAAATAGGCCCTGGCTTGCCGCTATTATACGTGGAAGCGCTCATACCGTTTATTTTATACTTCATCATTTAATAGTTTCTTCGATGGTTTTTTTAGTGTTGCTTTTTTTGTTGCTAAGAAGAAGTTTCAAAAGACCTGGCAACGTTTGAAGTGTTGCCAGGTATAATTTAATTAAATTATTTTTTATGTGTGGGTGTTCCAGCTGTTGGTGAAATAGTTTTTGCTGACGGGAAATACTGATCATTCATAAATGGCGTTACTCCGTAGATTGCACAGTACTGACTAACTTGAATGGCCGCCAAGAGTGGAGAGCTGGCCCCCAAAATACCTTCTGCACCAGACACAGAGACAAGTGGCCCCATTAAAATATCAAATGAAGGATTCATTAATCCACCGCCGACACCCATACCCATACCAGTACCCATATTCCCTGTTCCGATGGGCATTCCATATCCCATACCAGCTCCACCCATCATGCCCATTCCTGGGTAGAAAAATGTTCCTTTGTTGGGATTATTTTTATAGTATTTGGTGGCGATTTTGCTTATGGCATTGTTGGCCTCAGGATCAGAGCAATTTTCCACTTGTTTTTTATATTGCTTCAGGGCCTTTGAAATATCATTACAAGTTTCAGTATTAAATGTTGTTGTTGTCATTTTTTTGCCATCGATTTTATTTTGCGTGAGGAAATCAAATTCAGCTCCATCTACTCTGCATTTGCCATTTTTACCACCAAGAATGCTTAGATTAAAGCGGTTGCCGACGGGAATAAAGGCGAAGTCTTCATCTTTTACACCCATTTTTTTATTTATTTCTTCAATTTCTTTTAGATATTTAGGGTTATATATTTTGTTTTTCCACTGCAACATAATTTCATTATTTTCTTCGAGTTCTTTTTTCGTTACATTATAATCGTTATAAACCGAAGTGATGTTTCCATCTGCATCTCTAGTAATTTGAACTTTCACCCGTTTTTTATCTAGATCAAAATTAGGTTGTTCACCTATTTTAAAACCACCTTTATATTTAAAAATTGGTTGATCATATTCAATCGTTTCATTCCCCGATTTATCATCACGGTTATAACTTTTTGTCCAATCAGCAGCTACTATTTTGCCGTCTTTTCCCATAGTGAAAGGATGAACTCCATTCATTCCTCCACCTATTCTTGCTCCAAATCCACCCATTACTGGAAAATTTATTTTCTCTTCTAATTCAGGGGAAGGGTTGAAGGGATTAAAAAACTTTGCACAGTCGGTGTAATCAGCAGCAAAAATGGGTGCAAATAAAAAAGGCACAGTTGATAAAAATACTTTTATTTTTTTCATTAAGGACTCCTAAATAAATATAAAAAAACAATTGAGTTGATTCTAAACTAATTTAAAAAATTAAGCATCTTTAAGAAAGCTATCATCGAGTTGTACCGAGATTCCTGCGCCTTAGATTTAGGGCCACAAAAGGGAATTTTTAAGCTAAAATTTAGAGAACATATTTTATATTTTGATAAAGGGGAAACCATGAGCAAGGTAAAAAAGTCACTTAAAGTGGGCAGCAAAAATTATGTCTATTACTCTTTAAACGAGGCCTCTAAATTAGGTCTTTCAAATATAGATAAACTTCCAAAAAGTATGAAAGTCCTTTTGGAAAATTTGCTTCGTCATGAGGATGGCAACACCGTTGTTTGGGATGATATTAAGGCCGTTGATGAATGGGCCAATACAAGAAAATCAAATAGAGAAATAGCTTATTTTCCGGCAAGAGTTGTGATGCAAGATTTTACAGGAGTGCCGGCAGTTGTGGATCTCGCCACCATGAGAGAAGCGATGAAAGATTTGGGAGGAAATCCCGATAACGTTAATCCGTTGTGCCCGGTGGATTTAGTGATTGACCACTCGGTGATGGTGGATTATTTCGGCGATAAAAATGCTTTTAGGAAAAATGTGGAACTTGAGTATGAAAGAAATAAAGAGCGTTATACTTTTTTAAAATGGGGGCAAAAGGCCTTTAAAAATTTTCGAGTTATTCCTCCAGAAACTGGAATTATTCACCAAGTGAATTTGGAATATTTAGCAAAAGGTGTTTGGACAAAAGAAGTGAATGGTGAAGTGGTTGCCTACCCTGATACTTGCGTGGGAACTGACTCACACACCACTATGATCAACGGACTTTCAGTTCTTGGTTGGGGAGTGGGCGGTATCGAGGCAGAAGCAGCTATGCTTGGACAATCAGTGACCATGCTGATTCCTGAAGTGGTGGGATTCAAACTCAAAGGAAAAATGAAAGAAGGCATCACCGCTACTGATTTAGTTTTAACCGTCACTCAGATGCTTAGAAAACACGGAGTAGTTGATAAATTTGTAGAATTTTATGGCCCAGGGGTGAGTGAGTTATCTCTCGCTGATCGCGCCACTCTCGCTAATATGGCGCCAGAATATGGCGCTACTTGCGGTTTTTTTCCAGTGGATGAAAAAACCATTGAGTATTTAAAATTTTCTGGACGCACCAGTGATGTTTGCGAATTAGTCGAAGCTTATGCAAAAGAGCAAGGCCTTTGGTTTAGGGCAACTGATGCCGATCCCGTTTTTACTTCAAGTTTAGAACTTGATATTTCGACAGTGGTTCCTTCTCTTGCGGGCCCTTCTCGTCCTCAAGATAGGGTAGAATTAACAGCTGCTGCCGATGGTTTTAGTAAAAATTTACTGTCAACCTATAAAATTTCTGAAGCCTCAGTGAACGCCGAATACGCAGTTGAAGGTGAGAATTATAAATTGAAAAATGGGCATGTGGTTCTTGCTGCGATCACTTCTTGCACTAATACTTCTAATCCTTCAGTCCTAGTTGCCGCAGGCCTTCTTGCAAAAAAAGCTCACCAAAAAGGATTAACAAGGAAACCTTGGGTAAAAACTTCTCTCGCTCCAGGTTCAAAAGTGGTGACCGATTATTTGGTTGAATCAGGACTTCAAGAATATCTGGACCATTTGGGATTTAACTTAGTTGGCTACGGTTGCACAACTTGTATTGGAAACTCCGGCCCTCTTCCAACCGCAATTTCTAAAACAATAAACGCTAATAATATGGTGGCGGCCGCAGTCCTATCAGGGAACAGAAATTTCGAAGGAAGAATTGGCCCCGACATTAAAGCAAATTATTTGGCCTCACCTCCTCTTTGTGTTGCCTATGCCATTGCTGGCTCAATGATGATCGATATAACAAAACAGGCCATTGGAAAAGGACAAGATGGAAAAGATGTTTTCTTAAAAGATATTTGGCCTTCAAATAAAGAAATCGCCGATGTAGTTAACAAGCATATTTCTAGTAAAATGTATCAATCCCGTTACGCCAATGTTTTTGATGGAGATGAATTTTGGAAAGGAGTGAAAACTTCTGATGGCAAAATTTACGATTGGGATAGCAAGTCGACCTATATTAGAAAGCCTCCTTATTTTGACAATATTAAGACTGCAAAATTAGTCGAGGATTTTAAAGTTGAAGGTGCTAGAATTCTTGCGCTACTTGGAGACTCGGTAACGACAGATCATATATCACCTGCAGGTGATATCAAAGCGAGTAGTCCTGCTGGAAAATATCTTGCGGAAAGAGGCGTTGCTAAAGCAGATTTTAACTCATATGGGGCCAGGCGAGGCAATCACGAAGCGATGATGCGTGGAACTTTTGCCAACATCAGAATTAAAAACGAAATTTTAAGCGGAGTGGAAGGTGGGCTTTCAAAGCATTTTCCAAGTGGTGAGCAAGGTTCGATTTATGATATTTCTATGAAATATCAAGTTGAAAAAACCCCGCTAGTTGTAGTTGGTGGAAAAGAATATGGAACGGGATCATCACGAGACTGGGCAGCAAAAGGGACAAATTTATTGGGCGTGAAAGCAGTTATTACTGAAAGTTTTGAGCGGATTCACCGCTCAAATTTAATTGGAATGGGTGTTATGCCTCTGGTTTTTGAAAGCGGAGTGACTCGTAAAACTTTGGGTCTTGATGGTTCAGAGTTTGTCACACTAAAACCTGTCGGAAAGCTCGCTCCTAAAATGAAAGTGGA
>JAHEZZ010000043.1 GCA_023250815.1 Bdellovibrionales bacterium | reverse complement strand
CAAGTCAATCTCTCTCATCGGACGCTCATCAATATATAGGCGAATCCCAAGTCTCAATTTTTCCAAGCTAGGAGTAAGCTGATAGTGAAGTTCGTGGAGAGAGAGAGTGCTGGCGGTAAAGGTCGACGACACGGCAGCGTTAAATCTATTGTTTAATGGGATTATATTATTTGCTTCTTTAACGAGTGTTGGAATTTCTTTGGCAAAATCAAAGGCCTGTGGATTTTTTTTATTGAGACTGTTTAAGAGCAGGTGATAGGGAAGGCCCATATAATTTTGAATTTGATTTGACCCCAGCAAAAAAAGGGCGCGATCTTGTAGACTTTTTGCCACTTCATAAGATTGCATCAAGCAGGCATCAAAGGCCAATATATCAAGAGGTCTTCCCTCCAAGAATTCTTCGCTATTTTCTTTTAAAATATTATTTAATGTTGGAATATCCAAATAGCTTAGATCTGTATCATCAAAGGCCACGCCTCCAAAAACTTTATCTATAGGAAAAAGTGAATTGAGTTGGTTAAAGTTTAATTTTTTTGCGGCGATCATTTCTTTGGTAAAGAGTGGAGAATTTTCCAAAAGTTTGGAATCATCGGAGAGATTGGCCAGGTTGCCATTATGATAATGGGAAATAAATCCTTCGCCGTGTCCCCAAATAACTAGCATGATTTGTTTACTGGGATAATTTTTGAACGAGAACTGCAAAAAGTGATTCAAACTATTTTCTGCCGTCGATGGAATGTCTTCAGAGTAATGAGCAAGTCGTGGTGAGGTAATTTCACTTTCATCAGCATTTTTAAAATAATCGATGTCTAATTGAGTATCGTAAAGTTTATTATCTTGTTCAATATGATAAAGAGAAACTCCCTTATTTCCAGCAGTATCTAACTCCACAATAACATCGCTGTATGGCCCACTTGCTCCAAAGTTTTCGCCAGGGAATTTCTTTTCCATTTCATAAATATCCCATAGGGCGTAAGGCGAGAGATCGTTATCGGCGGCCATATAAATGAGCACGCTCCAATCTTTGAGGCATTGATTGCGGGGAAGTTTGGGATTTTCAAGACAGTTTGCAAGTGTTGCAAAAGCGCAGGTTTGGTAGGCATATAAAAAAAACTGGCCACAACAAGCGGCCAATTTGATAAAATATTTAAAAATATTTTTCCTATTCTCTTTTTTCATTTGATCTTAAAATTAATCCTTCAACAACTTTTGCCAAAGGCATGGCATAGTTAGACGCCGAGAGAGCATAAGATGACCAATCACTGGGAATTCCGGTATAGACTTGCTCAGATATTTGACTGGCCCATTCTCCATTTAAATAAGAATCAGCATAAGAAGTGGCACGGGAGACCGCTGGCGTCCACATAAAATCGGGGTGCCCATTGGCGTACCATTCCCCGCCGATAATATTTCCATTGGCATCAACTTCTAAATCATAGCGATAAATAACTTCATTAGTGGCATCATTTTCTTCACTATTTATTTCCGTATGATTAGGGGTAGTTTCTCTTAAATAAACAACTGACATTTCAACGCCTACAAAATATTTGCTTTTGGTATTCCTGTATTTTTTAAATTTATCTTCTTCATAATCTTTCACTTTAACCTTGGCCTCTGCCCATGTTGTAAAAGTCTCAGCTGTTTTTACATTAAAATATTTGTAGTTATAAGAAATGATCGGTTGATTCCACACTTGATAATCAAAGGTGGCATCCATAATAAAGGAGTGATCACTGACTCCAATTTGATTGACGATTGTTTGATGCCAAGTTCCAGGATTAGTATCAAAACATTTGATATCGGTAATTCGCCCGCTGCTTTCGTCTACTGCTGGATTTTTATCGTTGCAACGAGAACCGATAAATTTACTGGGGGTTTGGGCATTTGCCCAGAGCAAGCTTCCTAGGGCCTTAATGTCAGATGGATAAAAGTTTACCACTGTTTTTTGATCTACCGACATGACTGCTATTTTTTGGGTGGGCCGATCCAGCATATAGGAGGCCGGCGCCCAGCCGTGACAGATTCCCATCCATGTTTCAACACTTCCATTTTTTAAATAGTATTCTTCGCCTTCTTCCCACATTTTTTTGGTCAGAGTGCCTTCGTTGTCACCAACTAGAAGATCGTATTTTTCGGAAGGAGAAAGAAGATCAGTAAGATTATTTTCTAAATAATTGGACACTGGTTTTAGTTCTACGTAATTTTTTGCTTCTTTCCAGTCGGAGGTGTAACCCCTTTCTAAATCAGCATATCTTTTCCCCAAAATGCCGGCGTAAATTGGCCAATAATCATCTGACCAAGGTTGTTTACTTACTTTCTTTTGATGCAAATTTTTTGCATCCATTTCTGCTAAATTAGAAATCAAAGCAGTGCCATTTTCGACCATAGAAGAGGCCCGATCATTGGCCTCAATTTGAGCTTTGCCTTCGAGTCCATCCAGGCAAACTTCAGATCCCTCTTCTATTTTACAAAATTTTTTTCTGATTTGATCCTTTGCCTCAACAAAATTTTTATTTTCAATATCTTTTTTTAGAAAGGGCGAAAATTTGGCGATGGATTTTTTATAAGGCAGTTGATTCATAACCACTTTGGTATTTTCATGGAATTCTTTTAGAAAAGTTTTGAGATTGGCATTTTGATATTCACTGGCATGAAGATTAAAAACCACAGTAAGAGCGAGTAGAGCTTTATTATTAAATAACATTATTTATCCTTTGCCGATATTGAGTACAGAAAGAAGCAATCTAATACTTAGAGAGAAGTTTTGTCCTAATAAATGATCAGATTTGAAACTATTTCACGCTGGTAAATTTGTTGATTTAAATCAGTGAGAGCGGATTTTTCGTTTTTTGGGCAGTTCCATAATGGGGAAAAAAGAATCTTTTTTATCGCTAGGAAATTCAAAAACCTTGGCCTCATTGGCAGTCATTTTATGTTGCAATGTGGAGACTTTTTGAGGCGCTGCTTGGCCTGTTTTAATTTGGTCTTCTTGGCCCATGGGACTGTTAAGTACCTGATCCGGCGTAGCATTTTCCATAGAGCTATCCATAACATCACCATCAATCATGCTGGCCGAGGAGACGTCATCGGCCGGAGGAGGTGCACTTCTCGCCGCAGTGGCCGCAGCATGTTCCGCCCTAGCGGCCTCCGCTGCTTCTGCCTCAACTTTTTTAAAGGCACTTAGCTCTGTCGTGGTTTTATCTTGCAAATGATTTTCATTGTTTTGCTTGTTTTCTACTATTTGTGCTGGTGGCGCTGTTTCTTCTGGGGCCAAGGCCTCTTCTTGAGGTATTTCAAGGGCCACTTCGTCCTCAACTGGAGCAGGTGCTGCTTCATAGGAATCGACAATTAATCTGAGATCATCTTCCGATTTGAGCTCCAAATTGTTTTCTAAATCATTCATTTCAACATTCAATTTGCCTAAGTCGGGGGAGGCGTTTAATAGGGCCCGATCGTCAATTTGATAGGTCGGAGCGCTCTCATCCTCTTGTGCCTTGAGATTGAGAGAGAGAAGTAAGAAAATTGTTAAAAATATTTTCATCATTTTATTCTAGCATAAAAAAATATCACAAATTGATAAAAAATCTGATAGGAAGCTTCTATGTTTTATAGCACTAATAAGATGGAAGGCGACATGCGTCGTGGTTTTTACTCTCCGCCTTTAGAAGGGGATCACCTTCTTTCCTCTTATCATTTTGATTTACCTAAAGAGCTTATTGCACAAAGGCCCTTTGAACCTCGCTGTCATTCTCGACTTTTTTGCTCGGAAATAAGTGATGACGGTTTCCTTTTGCGCCATCAATATTTTTATAATTTGATCAACTTACTTCCGCCAAAAAGCGTTTTAGTTTTGAATCAATCAAAAGTTTTTCCCTGTCGTTTGCCAGTGGAAAAGGCCACCGGTGGAAAGGGTGAAATTTTTTTTCTGGAACAAAAATGTGGGGCATCAGGAAAATTTTCGGCGCTCATTAAAAGCAATTCAAAAAAAGAAATCGGGCAATGTTTTTTTGCTAAAAATTTTCCCAAACTTTCAATTTCTATTGCCCAAATTTGTGGGGCAGAGGAAAGCGTTTTTTTTTTAGTGGAAGTTGAGTTTGAGGGGCAAAAAATTGTCGATTTAAAATCTATTGATGAATTGCTTTATGTGCCAATTCCCCCCTACATCAGGAACGGGGAAAGTGATTTGCGTGACAAATGTGATTATCAAACAATTTATGCAAAAAAAAATAAAGGCCAATATAATTCCGCTGCTGCTCCAACCGCAGGGTTACATTTTTCCGCTTCTTTACTAGAGCAATTGCAAAAAAAGGGAATCGAGTTTCTTTTTATTGATTTGCATGTTGGCCTTGGAACTTTTAGTCCGATAAAAAAAGAAAATTTACTTGATCATCGAATGCATCGTGAACACTTTTCAATTTCCCAAGAAGTGCTGCGAAAGCTGACAGAATTTTACCGACAAGAAAAAAATATAATTGCCGTAGGCACAACAACTTTACGGGCCCTGGAGAGTTGGTATCAAAAAAGAAATGAAATTTCCTTGGATCAGGACTTTCATAGTAGCACCGATATTTTTCTTCATCCGGGAATAGCGGTGCAGTCAATTGATGGGCTGATTACGAACTTTCATTTGCCCCAATCATCGCTTTTAGTTTTAGTTAGCGCCCTGATAGGCAGAAAGCAAACGATGAGCATTTATCAACAGGCGATTGAGCAGAAATACCGTTTTTTTTCCTATGGCGATGCACTTTTTATTTCTCATTTTCAGCGGGGGAATAGATGACTTTTTTTAAATTACTAAAGACTAAAGGCAAGGCCAGAGCAGGGCTCATTTCTACTTTCCACGGCGATATTCCCACTCCCATTTTTATGCCGGTGGGCACTCGGGCCAGTGTTAAAACTATGTGGCAATCTCAACTTTCAGAGATTGGCGCAAAAATTATTTTAGGCAATACTTATCATTTGTATCTTCGTCCAGGGCATGAATTAATTGGGCGTATTGGCGATTTGCATACTTTTATGTCTTGGAAAGGGCCGATTCTCACGGACTCTGGCGGCTACCAAGTTTTTTCCCTTTCTAAACTTAATAAAGTGTCGGAAGAGGGGGTTCGTTTTCAATCACATCTGGATGGCTCAACTCATATGCTTTCACCGGAAAAATCGATGGAAATTCAAAGAGCATTAGGCAGTGATATTGTAATGGCCTTTGACGAATGCCCGGAGCTGCCGGCCACTTACGGGCGACTTAAAGAAAGTATGGAGCTTACGGTAAGATGGGCAAAGCGTTCGCGAGATTTTGAGCTTAGGCCTTATCAAAATCTTTTTGGAATTATTCAAGGTGGCCTGCACCTGGATTTAAGATCCCAATGTTTGGAACAATTACGGGAAATGAATTTTGAAGGTTTTGCTCTTGGCGGCCTTTCCGTGGGTGAAAAAAATCAGGAGATGTTAGAATTTTTAGATCAATTTGTTTGCCAAATGCCAAGAGAGCGGCCCCGCTATTTGATGGGGGTAGGGACCCCTATCGACGTATTGCAGGGCATAAGGCTAGGCCTAGATATGTTTGATTGCGTTTTACCCACGAGAAATGCCAGGAATGGCCAATTGTTGACTCAGCATGGCCCACTCAATATAAAAAAAGAAAGATTTAAAGAAGATCTGCTTCCCCCCGATCCAGATTGTGAGTGCAAGGTTTGTAAAACTTATTCTCGGGCCTATTTACGCCACCTCTTTATGGTCGGTGAATTTTTGGCGGGGTCCTTGGCCACTTATCACAATTTATATTTTTATTTAAACATGGTGCAAAAGGCACGAGAGGCCATTTTGTCCGAAAAGGAAGAAGCATTTGACGAATATTTTGATAAATTTTATAACCTTTATACTTCCAAAAATTTGGACTAAATTTATTCACTGAGGACAATTATGAAAATCACTTGCACTTTTTTATCGCTTTTTACTTTTATTAATTCAGCTTTTGCCGACGGTCTTGCTGCCCCTGCTGCTCCTAATCCGCTGGCGTCTTTGGTTCCTTTTCTGCTTATTTTTGCCATTTTTTATTTTTTGATGATTCGCCCGCAAAAAAAGCGCTTGCAAGAAGAACAATCAATGTTAGGCGCTCTATCCAAAGGCGATGAAGTTATTACTAAGTCTGGTTTTTTGGGCACAGTTGCCGGTCTGAATGAAAAAGTTGTAACTTTAGAAGTAGGCGAGGGACTGAAGTTAAAAGTTTTACGGGCCCACATAGCCGGCCTCGCTAAAAAAGTTTTACAAGAGGGTACCAGTGCTGAAAAAAAGGAGTAGGTGATGTTTGGATTAGGGGGCGGTGAGGTTGTTCTTCTTTTGCTTTTGGCCTTAATTTTTGTTGGCCCGAAAAAGATTCCGGAGCTTGCGAAAGGTTTGGGCAAAGGCATTCGGGAATTTCAAAAAGCAAAAAATGAAATGATGAATAGTATGGATGGACCAGAAGAAATTGAAGCAACAAAAAATCATACAGCGATGGATAATCACAAGACTCAGTTTAACGGCGGCAATGTTTTTGAAACCACCGCCGTAAAAAAAAGTGAGGAGAGTATTTCTTCACCCCATATTCTTTAAGAAAGCGCAGAACCTCCGCATATTGATAATTTTTGTATTCTATTGTCGGGCCATTCATTTTTAATTTATACTAAACCGTCGTTTAATTTTTGAAACAAATCGTTTCATATCGAAAAAGTGAGGCACAGCATGAAAAAAGGCTGGTGGATGCGTTTTGGTCTTTTAATTTTTTTCACAATCCTTTCTGTAATGGTTTTGATGCCTACGGTTTTTAATTTTAATGAAAACAGCAGATTTCCTCTCAAGTCAAAAGTCAATTTAGGATTGGATTTACAGGGTGGGCTTTATCTCACATTGGGAATTGATTTTAATCGAGTCTACCGAGAAGAAGTTGCTACCTCTGTTCGCAAAATGAAATATATTTTAAAAGATCAAGGAATGGATTCCGATTTGGGAAAATTAGATGCCGCCGATGTGCTTGACCCCAAACAAGAGTTAGTGCTTGCCAGCGAGGGGGATTTAAATAAGGCCAAAGCAAAAATTAAAGAAATGTTCCCCGGCCTCGTTCGCTTAACTTCTGAATCTAAAAATACTTTACAATATGCTCTAAGCGAAAGCTCTCGCAAAAGAATTGAAGAGCAATCTTTGACTAAATCAATCGAAGTTATCAGGAATCGCATTGATGAATTTGGGGTAACCGAACCAGAAATTACTTCTCAAGGAAGAGATCGCATTGTAATTCAACTTCCCGGGGTAAAAGATATTGAGCGGGCAAAAGACTTAATAGGAAAAACCGCTAAACTCGAATTTAAAATGGTGAACAACGATACTCCTTTTAGCAAATTACAGGAATGGGTGACTAAAGGTGAAAAAGCGGGAATCACTTATAAAAAAGGCGAATCTTTTTCTCGTTATGTGCAAACTTTGAATGAGCATTTGAAGGCCGATTTTCCAGCAGGGTATGAACTTGCTTTTGAGAAAAAAATTAATAAGAACACTAATGAGGTGGATGAAAAGACTCCTTTTTTAGTGGAGAGTGCGCCCAGGCTTGGAGGCGATGATTTAGAAGATGCTAGAGTTCAGATAGATCAACAAAAAAATGAGCCTTACGTCTCCATTGATTTTAAAACTTCAGGAGCAAAAAGATTTGAAGAAATAACCGGCGAAAATATCGGCAAGATGATGGCCATTATTTTAGATGGCAATGTTTACTCAGCTCCGCGTATACAAACTAAGATTGCCGGTGGCCGGGCACAAATCACCATGGGAGCGGGGAATTATAATAAGACGATGCAAAATGCCAGTGACCTTGCTTTAGTTTTGCGGGCCGGAGCACTTCCCGTGCAACTCGATTTTTTGGAGCAGAGAACTGTTGGCCCAAGCTTGGGACAGGATTCTATTTTTAAGGCCAAACTTGCCACTCTCATAGGTTGTGGCATGGTCTTTTTATTTGTCTTAATTTACTACCGTTTTTCTGGCCTAATCGCCATTATCACTCTTGTTCTCAATGCTATCTTTGTCATGGCCTGTTTAGTGATGTTTGAAGCAACTTTAACCTTGCCCGGAATTGCCGGGATTGCGCTTACCATTGGTATGGCAGTGGATGCTAATATTATTGTTTACGAAAGGATTCGGGAGGAACTTCGCTTGGGCATCTCCAATATAAAATCAGTAGAAGCGGGGTTTGCCCACGCTTTTTGGACAATTGTGGATGCCAACGTAACGACTGCTCTCTCGGGGCTTTGTTTGCTTAATTTTGGGACTGGGCCAATTCGCGGTTTTGCAGTAACTTTACTTATCGGTTTAGTGATTACAGTTTATTGTTCATATTATGTAAGCAGGATTTTGTTTGATTTTTATATGGAAAAAGTTAATGGCGAAGAGCTTAGCATTTAAGAGAGGGAATTATGTTAGAAATTATCAAGAATGATTTTAAAATTGATTTCGTAAAATATTTTATTCCTTGTTTGATTTTCTCATTTATCACGGTGGCCGGTTCACTTGTCGGCACTTTTACCAGCATGAACTACGGAGTGGATTTCAGAGGAGGGGCGGAAATCCAAGTTAAATTTGGCCAAAAAGTCAGTCTAGATTTACTTCGGGAACATTTATCGGCCAAAGGATTTGTCGGAGTGATGGCCCAGACGATGGGGAATGTTGAGGACAACGAGTATTTGATAAAAGTTCAGGCAGATGCAAATCAACTTAATCAAGTCACCCAAAAAATTGATACCGATTTAAAGCAAGAATTTTTAAGTAAGGGAATTGAAATTCGCAAAATTGACATTGTTGGGCCGAAGGCCGGATTGCAACTTAGAATTTCAGGATTTTTAGCAATGGTTTGGTCCATTCTTGCAATTATGATTTATGTCGCCCTCCGTTTCGAACTTAAGTTTGCTCCAGGGGTTATTATTGCTCTGGTACATGACTCTTGTATTGTGGTGGGTGTTTACGTGGTTACTCAAACACCCTTTACCTTACAGACCGTGGCGGCCATTTTGGCGGTTATTGGCTATTCGGTAAATGACACTGTTATTATCTACGATCGAATAAGAGAAAATGAAATTAAATATAATCACCTCTCTCTTAAAGAACAAATTAATTTAGCGATAAATGAAACCCTTTCTCGCACTATTATTACCTCAGGGGCGACTCTCTTAACTTCTTTGGGATTATTATTTTTTGGAGGGGACGCCATTCGAGATTTCTCTTTGGCGATGAGTGTGGGAATTGTTGCTGGAACTTATTCTACTATTTATATTGCTTCTCCGATGACTTTGTTTTTTGATATTTTGGAAAAAAGAAATAAAAAAAAGACAACTAAAAATACCACTGCCCTTCAGTCATAGAATTGTAAGATGAAGATTATTTTTCTTATTTCTCTTTTTTTTACTTTTCGAAGCTTTGCTGATGAAGACATTGAGAGTGACTTAAATGAGGGAAAGTTAAATCCCCCAGTAGTTGTGGGGCAAAAAGAATTTAAACCCGTCCGGCATGGTATTGTGAGAAGTGATCAGGCCCCGGCCCATTCTGCTGCTTCACCTGCAGAACCTCCACCGCAAAATTTAGAACAAAAAAATTCTCCAGATGCCAAAATAGAAACACCTTTTAATTTAAAAATTGATGACAGTAATATGCCGATTTCGGAACAGATCAAAATGATGATTTTGGCCATTAAAGATGTACCTGAAGAAACAATTAAAGAAAATATGTTGGCCAAATTAAATGAAGGGGCACTAAAAACATTTATCAGCACAAATCCTAAAGTTATGACCTTTCTTGTTAGAATGATGAAAAGCGAACAGGCCCTACCTGAATTTGCCAAACTGATTGAAGAAAAATCTAAGATGGCGACTTTCGGTATTGCGATGCTGGGAACATTTATTCTTGGTTTAATTTTAAAAATGCAAATTAAAAAAAATAAATCCAGTGAAGGTATACCATTAGTGAGTTTCTTACCTCGCTTTATATTTCTTTTTTGCTTGCGAATAATTCTCGTTATTTATTTTTTTCATAAAGAAGCGGCCCCCACTTTTAAAATAGCGAAGGATGTCTTTTTATCTTAGGGCATATTCTAGTTAGAGGCCTGAGGAATACAACCATAGCGTTTATCTGGTGGCCGAACGCTGGTTCGTAGTCCGCTTTGGGCCGTGCCTAAACTGTCGGCCGCCCTTATTGTGTAAATTTTCTGAGTTGATTTTTTGACAAAAGGATTGGTGGTATCAGGGGGCCAATAAAACATAACGGTTTTTTGATTCATGGTTGTTTCATTTGGAGTGAAGTATTTATTATTTTCATAATAAAACCAAATTTTTTTAAGTTGTGACTCTCTTATAAATAAAATATCAGTGGGTGCAGGGACGATTGCTCCGCTGGTTGTACTTAAAATTTCTTCTTCTTTGAGTCCTATAAAAAGTCCTTCGGTAGGGACGCCCACTACTTCTTTTAAAATTTTAAAGAGGGGGTCAGTTCCGTTATATTCAGCAAGTCCGGGGCAATAACCTCGCCCTGAAGCACTGTTAATCCACGGTTGCATATAAAAACCCAACAAGGGCGGAGTGGAAGAGCTGCTGCCTCCTGCAGATTGGCCATCTGAACTTGAAGGATTAGCTGGAGCAGTCACCCACTTAAACTCACCAAAAATATTAACTTCGCGAATGACATTGTATTCTTGTAAAAGTCTTCTGGTGAGTATTTCATTGATATCTAATTTTCCGGTATTATCGGCATCAAAAAAGCGAGGGTCCGATTGGTCCCAAACAGCAAAATGATTTGGGGTTTCTTCTAATCTTGGAAGGAGAGGATTATCATCGTTGCCATTTAAAACACTATCGTGACAAATCAGAAAATTTTGTCCGGGCCGTAGTGAAGCGGGACGATTATCTTGCGGGAAATAAAAATGCACTCTGGCGGCATTGTTAAAATTGGGAATGCCAGTGCTATCGGTTGAACCTGTTCTGGTTATACAAGTGTAAACAGACATTGGCATAATTTTTAAGGGCTGATTCACACTCGTATCATTATTTGGAGTGTATCTTCTTAAATTAAAACTTTTACTTCTCGCTTGAGAAGTTATTTCTACGATGGTTGCTACATAGGTAGTATTGAGGGGAACATCTTTGATCACAGCGCTAAAATTATTTGACCCCGTAGCAATATCTATTTTTAAATTTTCAATCGAGGGCCCATTTTGCAGTTCCAGTACACAAGAGGGTTGAGTATTTCCATCTCCGATCTCTGCTCCACACCACTTGGAGAGATTTCCTAATTTGGCATTTAGTAAAACCTCAGGCCCGGGGATTACAGTTCCAAAGAGAATGGGATCTTTATCATTGCGATTGGCACAGACGGCAGTGCAATTATTAAGAATATCTGGCTGCCCTAATTTACAACCGCAATAGCTGGAGATTGCAATACTGTTATTTGGCCTTTTAATATCGTTGAGGCAAACTCCTTTGACCTCGGAAAATTTTTCTTTAATTTTTGCTTCTATCGCAGGACTGTCGCCATTTTGTTTTAAATATTGATCAGCGGCCTCAGTTATTTCATGCTCAGTACCTTCATGCATGCCAGTAGGACAACGGTGGTAGCAAATATCATCGGTCAATGTGACGAGGTCTGAGCATTTTTCCGCAGCTGTCTCTGCCTCAACTTTAGAATAGTCTTTAATAAACGTTTTGCCGGCGCGCGAGCTGTTATCCTGAATACAACTGGCGATAAATTGGAGCGACAAAAGGCAGAAGATAAAATTTATTATCTTCAAACGGGGGGATGTTCTATTTGTGCCTAATTTCACGACTTCCTCGTTTTTTCGTATCGGAAAAATTTTCCCCCGACTAAAACCTATAATTCATTTTAAAAGGTTTCCAAAAGGGCACCTAAGAGCATTTTTATCTCTGATATATCTTAATAATTACAGAGTGTTATGTCGTTGTCTGGATTCTCCCTAAAAAAGAGATTGCCAGCAAATTGGGGCGTTATTTTGAGTAACTCAGTGCTTTCTTTAATTTTTTAATAAATGGGGGTTTATGGTTGCGGGCCATCCCATCTAAGTTATAATGAAATTATAGCAACTTATAGTTTAGGCATGTTTTTGAAAGGAGTTAAAGTCATGACGAAAGCTGATCTGGTTAGCGCTCTAGAAAAGCAAGCAAATATCACTCACAAACAAGCAGAGTCAGTGATTAATATATGTTTTGAGAGCATGATTAAGGCCCTTTATAATGACGATCGCATAGAGATAAGAGGATTCGGCTCCTTCGCCAATCGCAACTACAAAGCTTATGAGGGAAGAAATCCCAAGACCGGAAAAATCGTCAAAGTTTCACCTAAAAAAGTTCCCTTTTTTAAAGTTGGAAAAGAACTAAAAGAAATGGTCGATGAAGGCCGAGAGAAATACGTTATTCGCGAGGCCTAGATATTTCTAAAAAACTCATTTTAATTTTATTGTCTGTCTGTAGCATTTTCTTTTTGTTGGGGATTTTTTATTCTCAGGTTTCCTTAAAAAATTGCGCTTCAGAGCGGGCCCATCAGAATGTTTGTGATGATCGTTATCGCAAGCTTCAACTGCAAGTTTCTGAACTCCTTTTAAAACTAGAATCAAAAGACGCCAAGATTGCTGAAATTCAGCAAAATATTTTTCTTCTTTTTATTTCTGAACTAGGAATAAAGTTGTCTCTGGGCCAAAAACAATTGCTAGGTCTTGAAGAAACATCTGGGCGTGGGCCACCGGAGTCCAAAATAATTGCCAGTGGTGATAAAAAAGAAATAACAACAGTTCAAGTAGCTCCAGCATATGAGGTCACGAACAGCAAAGGCCATTCCTCCTCGGTAGGCCCAATTGTTCTCGATAAGAAAAGCTATCTGCATTTTGAAGAAAAAATATTATTTGGAATCCCTCGACTGTTTGAGAAAAGTCCTACTGTGGTAACAGATTTGAATTGGTTTAAAGAATTTACTGGTAAATATATCGGCCTGATTTCTTTTGATGGGGGAGGAAAGGCCACGGTTGATTTAGAAATTGTTTCAAAAAATGAACTGTCGCTTAAAATTATTCATTTTGATGGTCAAGTGCTTATAGACACAAAAGGGCCGACAAAAGAATTTAAAGTTTTTACTTATGGAAGGGATAATATTTCCTCAGTTGGCGAGGTGAATACCATCTTGATTTCAATAGGAGAACATGATTTGTCTCTTGCTTACCCAGCGGATGAAACCCATGAAAGAGGGCAAGGAAAAATGATGGAGGGGTTTTATCAGTTGAAGAAAAAAAAGGGGCCTAAAGGAAGTCTTTATATTTATAAACAAGGTGCTTTTAAGGACGGTGATGATTGAGTTTGATCCCGACGGAGCAAGTTGCTTTGGGTATGCCGCTCGTAATACTGAGTTTTCCATAGCGGAAAACTCAAACGTGATAAATATAACTGCAAGTCCTCAAAAAATAATCCTCAAGATCTCCTAGCTAGCGATAAATCTTCACGGTTTTTACTGTCAATTTCGCATTGAGCATTTTTAATGCTATGCTCTGTGCCGCTCTAACTACTAACCTACGACTCTTAAATAACGCAGATAAAAGGGGCCACCTTTAGCTGCGAAACAAAAAGGATGGCGGTTTATGAAAACTTTAAAAAATAAGGCACTTCTCAGGATATTAGGAGCGGTTAAAATTAAAATTCCGACCGTCTTTTTAGTGTTGTTTGCCGTATCATCAGCGTTCTCATTTATCGCTCAGGCATCCGATACAATTTGGCCTTCCCGGGACAGGAGGGACACCATCTATCCTGTCCCCGTAGTGGAGCAAGCTCGGGAACGAGGGAATAGAAACGTTGAAAATAGATCGTCTGGGGTAATGGCAAAATATCACTGTTATCTTCTGGCCAATCTCAGTGAATTAAATGGAAGCACCCTATGCTCAAATGTAACTGGCCGAAACGATGAGGACGCTGTGATTTACTGCTACAATCGGACGACGATAGGTTCTCAAGAAGGCGCCATCCTTTGCTCCAACGTTAAAAGCAGCGAAGATACGGATGCTGTGATTAACTGTTATAATCGCACGTCATCGGCAGTGATTGGCAAAGGCGCAGCTGCTACCCTTTGCTCTAATGTGAAGAATACTCGAGAAGCTAATGCTGTAATTAATTGCTACAACAATAGTCCAGTTACCCATCTGCCAGGGGCAACATTGTGTTCAAAGGTAAAACGGGAATAGAGAATTTATCAAAAAAATTTAGACTCCTGGAATATTTTTAACTTTCAAAGTTGAACAACAATCTAAGGTCGCACCGGATAGTGATAATACTACTAAAAAATAAGTTTAAAATTGAGATGCAAAAAGCTGCGACAGATAACCGTTTTGCAGTTGGGTTTTTCTTTCGTCTTGATAATTTTTATCGCTGCTAAATAGAGACTTATTTTGAGATCATTTTGCATTTTTCAGGAATTTTTAAGTTCCAAAGTGGAAGTCATTTTTCATTTGCTTTGCTCTTTTTCTAGGTTGCTATTTACGGCCGTTTATTTTTTCTTAAAGAAACGGAATTGGAAGGGAAGGGGAAGTGATTGTCTTTTTTTTCAGAAGCAAGAATCGATGGGCCATTACTGGGTTCCTTACTGTTGTATCCCGTCAAAAATGTCCGGTTAATTTCCCGGCGATTATGTCCGAAACTAATTACTCAACTGCATATGAAGTGGCAAGCTAGAATAGTGATTATGACTTCGTGTTTTTTCGTAAAGAATAACGTCTAACTCTTCATCGCCAATGGAAAAATCAATTTTTCCGTTTATTGAGACTCTGACAGTGACACTTCGATTTGCAAAAGATTGATGGCCCTGAATCATATATCTTTTTGCATCAAAACTAATCAGATTGGTTTTGGTAACAGTCCGTTCAAACTTCAGACAAAAGATTTTATCTAGCTTGGAAGAACTTGGGGGTTCGCAAAATGACGATGCTTTTACTCTTGGTTCGTGCCCAAAGCGAGTATTAAATCTAGGTATAAAAAGCGTCTTCAAAAAATTATTAGCTTCTTCTTTTGTTAAAATACAATTCCGATTTAGTTCGGCAATTAATCGATCTTGTAGAGTTCTAAATAAGCGCTCAACCCTTCCCTTTGACTCCGGCCTTGTTGCCAAGATGAGTTTGACTCCAAGTTCAGATAACGCTCTTCCAACTTGGGTTGAAGTTTGCTCTTCATTTATTTTTCCAAAGTGGCCGGCCTGATCAACATAATAACAATTTGCAATGCCATATTTTTCGGTAATTGATCTCATCACACTCAAACAATTAACAGAGTTTTCTGAATCAAAAAACTCGGCCCAAAGAATTTTAGAAGTAGCATCATCTATGCCAGCGATTAAGGTTGAGGTCAGTTTTCCATACCAAACATGTAAGCTACCATCGAGCTGGATCATCATGCCTTCTTGAGACATACGCGGCCGCATATGTAAAAGTTTTGGCCCTTTCCTACGTTTCGGGTATTTGATAAGTGCATATTCTTTTGCCCAACGATAAAGAATATTTTTACCAATTTTAATTCCTTCGTTTTCATAGAGAGATTCTCTAAAATGAGTGAGATTGTAATGCCGATATTTTGTCCTAAGCAGATCGACAACCTGCTCTTTTAGCAGATGACTAGTTTTGTTGTGAGGCAAAGAGATTGATTCTTTTCTTTTAACTCCATAGGCCCCAAGCAAAGATGCTCTTTTTATAATTCGTTGTGACTGCCTGTAAGACTTTTGAATAAGCACAGAAAATTCACTAATCGATAATCTTCCATCTAAGACATTTAATATCAAACTATAACGATCAATCTCTACTTTAGACATTCTAACTTCTCCCACAACATCACTCCTTGATGAATTCTCATTCCATTATCAAGGTAGTTGATAAATATATTTAGGACATTTTCGATGGGAAATTAAAATAGGACATAATCGATGGGAAATTACAATGCCGGGTTCCTTACATGTGAAGTGTAATTATTTTTTTCTTGCGAGGTTTTTTGGATGGGTTTTTGCGGAATTTAGTTTTCCAAAAGAGCAGCTCAAGGGGTCTTTTGGAGACCCGCCGCCGCTCTTTTGGTGGCGTCTGATCGCTGTTTTTGAGAGGGGGTTCGCAGTTTTTTTTTGAATGCTTCTGCTGGCGTTTTACGCTTTAAAATTTTGTTCAAAATTCCGTGGTACGATGTTCAGTCTGAACAATTGCAGACATGAGCAGGAGCGATTGTCTGCGGTATTATTTTTCATAGGGGATTTTATGAATATTGCGGGATTAACAGACACAGAACTTCACATCGAAACGGTTTTTGCTTCTAAAGCTGAGAAGCAAGCGACACTTTTACTGCTTGATCATTTGATGGAAATTAATCGGCGAAAACTTTTTGTGGAGTTTGGATATTCTACTTTGCATAAATATGTTTGCAAGGAATTGGGTTATTCTCCCGCCGAGGCGTGGACTCGAATTTCCGCAATGAAGTTAGTGCGAGATTCTGCTCCTGCTAAAAAATCTTTTGCCGAGGGAAAGCTTTCGCTTTCCAACGCTTCTCTTCTTCAAGAAAACAAAAAAGAAATCCAAGGGGACTTTGGCCAGATGCTCGCCGCTTCGGAAAATAAATCGTATCGGGAGCTAGAAGAAATGTTGCGCTCCAAGATCGGACGTCCGGAAAAACCCATTAAAATTGAATTGCCCCAGAGAATTTTAGACAAAATGAAACGTCTGAAAAAAATTTACGGCGATGTGCATGGATGCACAAGTGCCGACATGAGCAGGATGCGTTTGTCGGCAGAGATTTCGGAAATTGAACTAATCGAAGCACTGCTGGACAAAGAATTAAAAACTATCAAAATTAAAAATAAAACTGTGACCGATGAAACTAAACCTACTCGCTATATTTCCAAATCAGTCAGAGCAACGGTCTTAAAGCAAGCAAACTTTCAGTGCCAGGCACTTCACCCCGACGGTT
>JAHEZZ010000183.1 GCA_023250815.1 Bdellovibrionales bacterium | reverse complement strand
TGACAAACACAAAGAAGGTGAATTGCTCACTTTTGTTCGCGTGCGCTTTCCGGGTAATGCTCGTTCATTCCCTTTTATTGTCGGAAAACGCAAATTTAACTACGGACAAAAAGTATTAGCAATGAGCGATCGCGGTATGACCGTCGGTTATATCAATTCCTTTCCCTACCAACGTTCCTACAACCAAAATATGCGGCCAGTGCGCTCGATTGCCAAAACGGCCTCACAAGAAGATATCCTGGAACAACAAGAGTATAATAAAGAAGTCAGAAAAGCAGAGGTTATATGCATCAACCTCATTGATAAATTAAAACTAGACATGACCCTCACCCACGTAGAAATAATTCACTTCGGGAAAAAAGCGGTCTTTTATTTTATGGCCCCAGAACGAGTTGATTTTAGGGAATTGGTGAAATCCTTAGTTGGGGATTTAAAAATGCGAATTGAGTTGCGACAAATCTCACTTCGCGATCGAACAGCAGCTTTGGGCGGGATTGGTGTTTGTGGACTGCAAACATGTTGCAGTTCTTTTTTACAAAATTATGGAAACGTCAGTATCAAGATGGCAAAAAATCAAAATCTTGCTCTTATACCAAGCAAGGTTAATGGCATATGCGGCCAACTAAAATGTTGCATAAGATATGAAGATGAAGTCTACACCGAAAAAAGATCAAAACTTCCCAGAGAAGGTGAACTAATAAAAACCTTCAGTGGCGATTTTGGGAAGGTTACTCGACTTCATTTAATTATTGAAGAATTTGAAATGCTAACAAGCGAAGGGCAACGAAGGCAGTATGTCGCTAAACAATACAATGAAAAAGCTGACCTTGTAGGACTTAAATACCCAGATGTTTTTGAAAATATTGTAAATGAAACATCCAAAGTTATTGGGCCACCAGAAATGGAAAAAAAGATAGAAGATACAGTGACAGATGATTTTGAAGAACAAGATATCGAACTGCAAGATTTTGAGAATGACAATAATGAAGGCCCAGCTGATGACATTGAAAATGAAGAAGAGGCCGATCTACCACAAATTGAAGAAACAGAAGTCGCCCCTTTTGAGACATCACCATTAACTGCGAACACTCAAGATTCTTTTCAAAAAGAAAAAGAGGAACAGCCTTTTGACACACAAGAAGAAAAAGATAGAAAGAAAAACAAATTTGATAAAAAGCAAAAGCGATTTCAAAATAATCCTCAAAAAAGAAAATAAATGGATATCGCAACTTCTTTATTTGTATTTTATTTTGCGGCAATCTGGGGAAGTTTTTTAAATATGTTAATCTACCGCCTCCCCCTAGAACTAAGCTTAGTGAGGCCAAGATCTTTCTGTCCTGATTGTAAAAAAACTATTCCCTGGTTCTGCAATTTTCCTCTCTTCTCTTATTTACAATTAAAAGGAAAATGCCACTTCTGTAAAACACATATTCCCATTCGTTATTTTTTAGTAGAGCTACTGACTTCTTCTTTAGGACTTTTTCTTTATTACTTATTTAAATTTCACGGGTGGCCCAAAATTTTATCACTTGATAATTTATATTCTCAAATAATTATTTGGATTATGTCCTTTGCTCTTTTGTGCCTGTTAATTGGCCATTTTTTCATAGATTTAGGCCACAAAATCCTTCCCGACTCTTTAAATATTTTATTGGCCATACTTCTTTTTTTATTCTCCCTTATTTACTCCCATTCCCTCTCCTCAATATTAATGGGAGGTGCAATTGGTTTTTTTTTCCCTTTATCGATTACCTGGATCTACTATCAACTCAGAGGACAGATTGGTTTAGGTGGAGGCGATATAAAAATGTGGGGAGCAATGGGGCTTTTCTTGGGGCCATTTTTTATTTTAGAAAATATTTTTCTAAGCTGTGCGCTAGGTAGTTTTGTTGCCCTTTTTTTAATGGCAATAAAAAAAATGAATAAAGAAGATCCCATTCCTTTTGGGCCATTCATTATCGTTGTTTTTTTTCTGCAATTTTTAGGAAAGATTTTTCCTCACACTATTTTTTCTTTTAGTTTTTTAGGGAATTAAAAATCAAGTGATCTTGGGGTACGAGGAAAAGGCAATACATCTCGAATATTATTCATAGAAGAAATAAACATTAAAGCACGCTCAAAACCAAGGCCAAAACCACCATGAGGAACTGATCCGTACTTTCTCAAATCGAGATACCACCAAAGGGACTCCTCATGCATGTTAAGTTCTCTTATTCTTGAAAGAAGTTTTTCATAGTCATGCTCTCGTTGTGAACCACCAATCAACTCTCCGATGCCGGGGACTAAAAGATCCATAGCGCGAACTGTTTTACCATCGGAATTTTGCTTCATGTAAAAAGCTTTGAAATGCTTAGGATAATCAGTAACAATAACTGGGCCTTTAAAATGAATTTCCGCCAAATATTTTTCATGTTCAGTTTGAAGCTCATTACCCCAAGAATGAGGGAATTCAAATTTATGTCCCGATTTATTTAAAATTTCTATTGCCTCGGTGTAACTAATCTTAGCAAAAGGAGCATTCGCTATTTGTTCCAAATTTTTTATATGAATCTCACCAGGCCCTCCTTCTCTCATTGCTAAAAATTCTATTTCTTTTTTATAATGAGTGAGCGAATAAGTGATTAAATAGCGAACATAATCGCTAGCGAGCAAGGCCACCTCTTCTAAATCGGCAAAGGCGACCTCTGGTTCAACCATCCAAAATTCACAAGCGTGTCTTGCGGTATTAGAATTTTCAGCTCTAAAAGTTGGGCCAAAAGTATAAATTGATCCCAACCCCATTGCAGAACATTCACCCTGTAATTGTCCAGAGACTGTAAGAAGTGCTGGCCGGGCAAAAAAATCCTTACTGAAATCTACCTTTCCTTTTGCATCGAGAATAGGTTTACTCAAATCAAATGTAGTCACCGCAAACATTTGGCCGGCACCCTCTGCATCTGAACCAGAAATAATCGGAGTATGAACATTAAAAAAACCTAGGTCGCTAAAAAACTGGTGAGTAGCAAATGAAAGTCCATGACGTAATCTAAATACTGCTCCAAAAGTATTTGTACGCATTCTGAGATGGGCATTCTCCCTTAAAAACTCTAAAGATGTGGCCTTTTTTTGTAAGGGGTAAGTGTCATCAACCGTACCAATTACCTCACAGGCAGTTGCTTGCATTTCTAAACCTTGCCCTTTCCCCTGGCTTTGCACAATCTTACCCTTAAAGGAAAGTGCCGTGCCCATCAACGCACTTGAAACTTTGTCATAATTATTTAAAGTAGCATCAACCACGACTTGTAGAGAGTCCTGACAGGATCCATCGTTTATTACCACAAACGAAAATTTCTTGGATGCACGTACACTTCTCGCCCATCCTTTTACAGTAAGTTCTTGCCCCAAAAGAACAGAGGTATTTTCAGCTTTTAAAATTTTTTTTACAGTGATTCGCCCTAATTTCATTTCTTTTTTTATATCAAATTCACTCATAAATTCCCCTTTAAAAATTTATTCCAAAATAATTTTTTTTATTTTCAGTGCCTGCTCTTTTTCTAAGCGAGCACCAAATTGGGTAACTAAAAGGGAGGCAAGAGAGCAGGCCAATCTCCCCGCCGAAGAATAGGAATAACCGTGAGTAAGGGCATAGAGAAATCCCCCTGCAAATAAGTCCCCAGCTCCATTCGTATCTACTGCCATTACAGTTGGAGTCAGAACATCAATTTCTCGTTCACCTGTAAAAACGAGGGCCCCTTTGGCCCCTAAAGTAATGGCAAATGTTTTGCAAATTTTTTTTAACTCTTTTGCCGCCTCATCGACATTGGTATGGCCGGTAAATGCGCATGCCTCATCCTGATTGCAAAATAAAATATCTATGGGGGCCAAATGATTGCCCATCATTTCGATCAAATTTTGTTTAAAATAAGTAACCATATTGACATCAGAAAATGTCAGAGCAGTTTTAATTTTATGCTTATGGGCCAACTCTCTGGCATAGATTGCCGCTTCTTTTCCACTTGCTGATGCCGCCAAATATCCTTCAATATAGACAAATTCAGACTGCACCAATTCATCCTCAATTATTTCTGTCTTAGAAAATTCTGAAGTAATTCCTAAATGAGTGTTCATCGTGCGATCAGCATCAGGAGTAATTAAAACCAAACATTTTCCTGTTGTGCCTTGGGTTCTTTTATCGCAAAGATTAGTTGTCACTCCATTATTAACTAAATCGCTAAAATAAAAATCCCCAGTTTCATCAGAGGCCACCTTACAAGAATAAAAACTACGCCCGCCTAACTGAGAAATTGCAATCATGCTATTGGCCGCAGAACCACCGCAGCACCTTTTATGCCGAGTCCCATGAAGGGCATTAACCAACTCTAATTGTCTTTTTTCATCAACTAAAGTCATCATGCCTTTGGCGATTTGCATTTGAGATAAAAAATGAGGTTCAACCTCAAATTCCATATCGACCAAAGCGTTGCCAATGCCATAAACATTATATTTTTTCATAAAAATATTAATCCCTTTGAAACAAGATGAACTGCGACTTTATACTGGTTCCAGTTGAGTTTTCAAGTGAATCTTAATTGTCCTTTCACTTTGACTAAAAAAGATGCTGGATTTGTAATCTATAGCACATTATAATCGTTAAATATTTTACTGGAGAATTTATGAATATTTCAAGTTTTTTAAAACAACAATTAGACAAAAAAAAGCAACAAGAAAAAGAAGTCTCAGAAAAAGAAAGTTTTCGCAAAAAATGCCTGGACCTTCTAGAACAAATAAAAGAGATCAATGAAGAAAAACATCAAGAACTCAATAAAATATTTCACCAAGGGTATGACAAATTAAATATCCAACGAAAAAAAATTATGGGACTCCATGGCCAGTTGGTCAACGAACTTAATATCCTGAAGAACAATGCAGGGATAGTTGGCAGTCCTCGTCAAGCGGCCAAAAAAGTCATTGAGCAGGTAA
>JAHEZZ010000182.1 GCA_023250815.1 Bdellovibrionales bacterium | reverse complement strand
AGTTCTTTGAGTTCTGAAAGTGAGCGATTGGTTTCAATTTCGGTGTCATGGCCTACTAAGTTGGGACAGATCATCGAAACAATAATGGCCTTTGATTCGCTTGAAATATTAAAATCATTAGTGAACATATTTTACCTCTACTAATTTATTATCAATTAGTCGGGTGTTAGATAACTTTAAGGCGCCAGCAATAACTAAAATTGGGGTTTTTTGAGTTGGTTCTTTTAGGGTTACAGAATCGAGCACTTCTAAATATTCCCACGATTTATCTTTCATTTTTTTTTGAATTTCTTTAATTGCTTTAGGGTACGCTTTTTCAAAAGATTGTTTTTTAAATATTTTTTTTATGGCGGTTAAAGTTTTCGGCAGCGATAAGGCCTTGGCCCTTTCATCTTTTTTAATAAATTGGTTTCTGCTTGATAGTGCCAGCCCATTTTCATCTCTTTTGGTGGGCATAGGGTAAATATTAATTTTTAAATCGAGATCATGAACCATTTTTTTTATCATCAAGTATTGCTGATAATCTTTTTGTCCGAAATAAGCGCAGTCTGGTTTTGTGATGGCAAATAAACGGTAAACGACAGTGGCCACTCCATCAAAATGTCCGGGGCGAACTTTCCCACATAGATTTTCGGTTAGACCTTTAACTGAAATTACAGAGGAGAATCTAGAGGGGTAAATGTCTTGATCTGTAGAGGGGGCATAGATAATAAGATTTTTGGAATCATGCTTTTGTTTTTTTACTAGTTTTTTTATTTTGAGAATATCATCTTTGAGGGTGCGGGGGTATTTGGCAAAGTCTTCTTTGGGGCCAAATTGTTTTGGATTGACGTAAATAGTAACCATCGTGGTGTCATTATCTTTTAAGCTTTTGTGAATAAGTGAAAGGTGGCCGATATGTAGATTTCCCATAGTTGGGACAACTCCAATGGAGTGAGGTGTCCCTAAAAGTTTTATTTCCAGATCAAGATTTCTGCGATAAATTTCAAATTGATCTAAATCTTTAAAAATTTTTACCATGATTATTCCAATTCTTTAAAAATAAATTCTGAGAGGTCTTTTTTACTGAGGATTCCTTGGAAAATATTTTTCTTTTTTTTGAAGATCTTGTAGGTGGCGGAGTCCTGATTAAAGCCTTCTAATTTCTTTCCAAGAAGGCCATTGTTGGCGAGGGTCCCAACGAGAAGATCGACAGGCTTTCTCATATATTTTTCTAGAATAACTTTGTCGCTGGGATCAGTTTCTGCTGCAAAACCTACAATCTTTAAGTTTTTTGTTTTCTTTTTTATCACTTGTTCTAAAATATCGGGGGCGGGCGAAATGGCCAGCGTATCCGTTAGGTTTTTTTTCTTAATTTTATTTTGGCTTGGCCTAAAAACAAAATCAGATACAGCGGCTGCAGAAATAAAATAGTGGCAATCATTTAATAAATGAAAGACTATCTTTTCCATATCAAAAGGGGTTTTAACTCGAGTTATATTAATTCCCGGAAGTCCATCGAGGTAATTTATTTTTTCTGTTGCATAAATTCCACAGATCAATTCAACTTGCATTCCCTTTGAGAGGGCCAGCTCTGCGAAATGCAGCCCTGTGATTCCGGAAGAAGAATTTGTTAAATAGCGAACTGGATCAAGAGGGCATACTGTTGCCCCAGTGGTTATCATGACTTTTTTGGCCTTTTTGGAAATAAATGGATTGCTGTATAATGAGGCTGTAACAATATTTTCCACGGGAAGAAGTTTTCCTTCGCCCTCATCGCCACAAGCAAGTTTGCCGTTAAGTGTCCCATGTATAATGACGTTAGAATTTTTTTGAATACTTTTTATATTTTCTAATGTTGCTGGATGGGTGAGCATTTTGTTATTCATGGCAGGGAAAATGATTGCCGGTTTTTCCTTGGGGAATGCCAAATAGATTGAAGTTAAAAGATCTGCTGCATAACCTTGGGCGAATTTAGAAAGGGTATTAGCAGAAGCTGGGGCGACAATAAAGCGGTCTGCCCATTTGCAAAGTTCTACGTGCAAAACAGTTCCTGGCAAGTGGTCCTCTGAGCTTGGAAATTTAAAATCATCATTACTTAAATAAACTTTTTCCACACCCAAATATAAATAAACTTGTGGTTTAACAAATTCCAGCGCTCCAGGCGACAGTATAATGCGAACAAGATGGCCTTGATTGACAAAACTTCGAGCAATATCAAAAGTTTTGTATGCAGAAATAGATCCTGTGACAGCAAGTAGTATATTCATAAAATAATCTTAAACTTTTATTTCATGATGCGCTACTTGAGTCAAGATTGAAGATTCAGGAAGTTCTGTTTGCTGGTTTTGACAGAATATCCTCTGGAGTCGCAACATAGATTAGATGGTCGACCCATTTCCCATTTTCAAACCAGTATCTTTTTTTTATACCTTCCCGGTGCATTCCAATAGCTTTTGCTAAGCGAATGGATTTTTTATTATCCAAGTTAATTGCCGCTTCAAGGCGATGAAGTTTGAGTTGCCTAAATCCGATTTTAAGCCCGGCCCGAGCGGCCTCTTGCCCGTAACCCTTGCTCCAGTGTCGATTGTAAATTTGATAGCCAAAATTGCAAAACTGAAGACTCTCGCGAAAAAAAACTGTAAAATCGATTTGCCCGATTAACTCAGCACTTTTCTTATGAAATACACCGTACCAATAGTAATGGTCATCATTGGCAAGCTTGCGATGGGACTTGATTCTTTTTATGAATTTTGACTTTTTGCATTGTTGAGCACTGCAAGGTCTTAAGTCCCATTTATTTTTTGAAGGCGGGCAATTTACATAAGTATCGAACCATTTTGTATAATCGCTTTTCCGCAGAGGCCTTAGAATAAGGCGTTTGCTGTGAACTTTTTTTCGCATCATTAGATAACTCCTAAAGAAATAATTTAGAATCCATCAAATGGATTCAATTAAACTCAGGGCGGTTCTTTTGATGAATGCGATCTTTTTGATCAGACGATTTGCCAAAGGAAGCTGCCCGTACGATTGATTAAATATTTCATAGGCTACCTCCCTTGTTAGAACTAAGATTATTATTCTAACGTTTTTATGACAAAATTACAAATTTTTCCCGGGATATAAACTTCTTTTAAAATAGTTTGTCCGAGTAAATACTTGGCAATTTTTTCATCTGCCTTGGCCAAATTTAGAAATTCATCTTTTGAAATATTGACAGGAACCTCCAACGTATTTCGGGTTTTTCCGTTGATTTGAACAGCAATAGTTATGGTGTCATCTTTGGCCAATAAGGGATCAAAGGTTGGCCAAGGTTGATAAGTTATAGTCGGTGATTTTCCTTGGCAAATTTGGAAAATTTCTTCTGCCAGATGAGGAGCAAAAGGAGAGAGTAATAGCGCAAACGTTTGTGCTGTTTTTTTTTGAAACTTTTCCTTTTTTTATGGCGAGATTGGTAAGAACCATCATCGCCGAAATGGCGGTGTTAAAACGCATTTCTTCAATATCTTCAGTGACTTTTTTTATTGTTTTATGCAAAAGTTTCTTTAATTCTAAATCCTCATCCCCCTCAAAATGAAGTTCAGTATTCCCGTACATGCGATAAGCGCGAGAAAGAAAATTGCTGATGCCTTTAACACCATCTTCTGACCACGGCTTTACTTTTTCTAAAGGGCCCATGAACATTTCATAACAGCGAAGAGCATCAGCTCCACTTGCAGCTACAACATGATCGGGGTTAATGACATTGCCGCGAGATTTGCTCATCTTTTCGCCATCAGGGCCAAGGATTAATCCTTGATTCACTAATTTTTTAAAAGGTTCTTTGGTTGAAACCAATCCCAAGTCAAAAAGCACTTTGTGCCAAAAGCGGGCGTACAATAGGTGCATAACGGCGTGTTCTGCGCCACCTACGTAAAGATCAACTGGCATCCAATATTTTTCTGCTTCTTTTGACCAAGCTTCTTTAGAATTGGCGGCATCACAAAAGCGCAGATAGTACCAACAACTTCCTGCCCACTGAGGCATAGTATTGGTTTCGCGTTTAGCTTTTTTTCCAGTCTTGGGGCAAATAACATTAACCCAATTAGAAATAGTAGCAAGTGGTGATTCTCCCGTTCCTGAGGGTTTGTAGCTTTCGATTTCTGGGAGTGCAACTGGAAGTTCTTCGGTATCTAAACAGCGAACTGTGCCATCTTCATATTTTAAAATGGGGAAGGGTTCACCCCAGTAGCGCTGACGGGAAAAAATCCAATCGCGCAATTTATAGTTCACTCGTTTTTTTCCGATTTTTTTTTCTTCTAGCCAAGTAATCATTTTGAGAGTCGCATCGACTTTGTTAAGGCCGTTCATAAAATCAGAATTAATATGAGGGCCATCTTCGGTAAATGCAGTTTCTTCTAAATTGCCTCCTTTTAGAACTTCAACGATTGATAGATTAAATTTTTTGGCAAATTCATAATCTCTTTCATCGTGTGCGGGCACCGACATGATGGCCCCAGTGCCGTAGCCTGCCAGAACATAATCAGCGATCCACACTGGGATTTCTTTTTGATTGGCGGGGTTGATTGCATAAGAGCCAGTGAATACTCCCGATTTATTTTTGTTCAATTCAGTTCTTTCCAGGTCAGACTTTTTAGAGGTCTCAGTTAAATATTTTGTCACTTCCTTTTTTTGTGAGTCGGTAGTGATTTTAGAAACCAGGGGGTGCTCTGGCGCAAGAACCATGTAAGTTGCCCCAAATAGAGTGTCCGGTCGAGTGGTGAAAACTTCAATTTTTTCAGAGTGTTTTTTGAGTGTAAATTGAATGGAAGCCCCTACTGATTTTCCAATCCAATTTCTTTGCATTTCTTTAATGTTTTCTGGCCAATTGAGTTCGCCTAAATCATAGATCAATCGTTCAGCATATAAAGTTATTTTGAGCATCCATTGTTTCATTGGACGACGAATAACAGGATGACCTCCAACTTCTGATTTTCCATCTACGATTTCTTCATTGGCAAGAACTG
>JAHEZZ010000181.1 GCA_023250815.1 Bdellovibrionales bacterium | reverse complement strand
CTCCCGGAAAATATTGTCTCTGGAAGTCTCCTTTTTTTTAGAAATGAAAAGTTTTTTAAATCCTTTAAAGATAAAAAAGATTTTTTTTTAAAAAATTTCAAGTTGAGCGAACTTGGATTTATTTTTGACTCTAAACTGGCCTCTGATCTGGAAGATAAACGGGACCCGTTTTATTTGGATTTAAAAACAAATGGCGGTGCACTTTTTACCTCTCCTCACGTAGATGTAAGTGTCGCAAATATAAGCCAGTATTTTTATCAAAAAATGCATCAAAATTTAAATGACTTTGTAGATGGCAGACAGATGGGAACGGCAGAAATTCATCCTACTGCTTTAATAGCTCAAAATGTGTTTCTCGGGGAAAAAGTAAAAATTGGTGCCAATGTAGTTATTCATTCTGGCTGTGTGATTCTTTCCCATTGTCAAATTGACGAGGGAACAACCCTTTTTCCTAGCGTTGTTCTTTATCGTTTTGTGAGCATAGGAAAAAATTGTCGCCTTCATGCTCACGTTACGATTGGCGCAGATGGTTTTGGCCATCATTTTTTTCAAGGTGAGCACGTTAAAGTTTGGCATTTAGGTGGAGTTATTATTCATGACGATGTGGAAATTGGCGCTAATTCTTCTATTGATCAAGGGGCCTTTCGAGCAACCGTTGTAGGACGTGGAAGTAAAATCGATAATCAGGTTCAAGTTGGACATAACGTAAAGATTGGCAAAGGAGTAATTCTTTGTGGCCAAGTTGGTGTTGCGGGGAGCACGGAAATTGGCGATTACACAGTGGCAGGCGGTGGTGCAGGTATTGGCCCAGATTTAGAAATTGGAAGCGCTTGTCAAATTGCCGGCATGGCGGGGCTTAATTCTGATTTAAAAGAGGGTAGTAAAGTCGCTGGCCACCCTGCAAGGCCAGTCGCTGAATGGCTAAGAGGAATTGCCACTCTTCGCAAACTTTCTTTGAATCCAAATAAAAAATAACAATGAGTTCGTGATGATTTTTAACAAAGAACAAATCAAACTTTTCCTTCCGCATCGTGACCCTTTTTTATTCTTAGATGCCATTGAATCTATCATTGCGGCTCCTGAAATTGGCGAGATTAAAATTGCCAAAGATTTATTGGGTGCGAAAGTTATTGCTCATTATCTTACTGACCCCAATCATGCTATTTTTCAAGGGCATTTTCCTGGGCGTCCCATTCTTCCGGGAGTTGTTCAAGTCGAAATGATGGCACAAGCTTCAAGTTTTGTGTTTACTAAATTGCTAAAACAAAGTTTGGAAACTACTAGGCCCAATTTAGAAGTTGCGCTGCTTTCGATTGAGAGTGCCAAATTTCGAAAACCGATTTATCCTTCTATGGGTTTAAGAATTGAAACACTTTGTATTCGCTATCGGAGCAACATGATGACTTGTGAAGGGAAAGTTTTTCACGAGAATGATTTGATGTCAGAAAGCACTGCTATGGCCTTTGTAAAAATATAGAGGAGTTATTATGAGTGATAGTGAAATTCACTCTTCTTCAATTGTCGCCAAAGAAGCAAAGATTGGAAGAGGTGTAAAAATTGGCCCTTTTTGTTTAATTGGCCCTGATGTGGTGATTGGCGATGATACAATTGTTCAATCCCATGTAGTAATTGATGGCCACACAGAAATTGGGGTTGCAAATCAATTTTTTTCTTTTTGTTCTATCGGCCGTCCACCTCAAGATAGCACTTACAAAAATGAACCGACAAAAGTTATTATTGGAAGCAAAAATATTTTTCGCGAGTACGTCAGTATTCATCGAGGTACGACGAAAGAAAATATGATTACTAAAATAGGCGATGAAAATATGTTGATGGCCCATGTTCATGTCGGGCATGACGTATTGATGGGAAATAAATGTGTTGTCGCTAATTCAACAAACTTTGCAGGTCACGTAAAAGTATCTGATCGAGTGATTATTGGGGGAGGCACAAACATTTCTCAATTTGTCTCCTTGGGGCGAGGAGCTTATATCGGTGGTGCTTCTGGCATTGACCGTGACATCCCAATTTTTTGTACTGCTTATGGAAATCGCGCTCGTCTACGCGGTGTTAATATTATTGGAATGAGAAGACAAGGTATTGCTAAAAATGTCATCTCAGAAGTCGTCGATTTTTACCGAATGATGGAGGCATCAGCGCTTTCACCTCGATCATTCATTGATAAAAGTGATCTCATGAAAGACTATATCAACAATGAAATTATTCAAGAGATGTGTAAGCAAATCAAGCAAAGCGAAATTGGCATTGCGCCTTTTACTGATTAAATTTTATGTTATTAAAAAAAATAAATGTGGCCTTGGTGGGATTTGGGTATTTGGGAAAATGGCATTATGAAAAATTGCTTAAATTCTTAAATCTCAACGTGGTGGTTGTCGAAAATGGCCCTAGCTCACAAAAAAAAATAAAAGAACAATATCCCAATCAAAGGGTTGTTTCAGAGCTGGATGAAATTTTATCGCAAATTGATGCCGCTTTAGTCGTCACTCCTACGAAGACACATTATGAATTAGTAAAAAAATTATTGCTTGCTAAAAAAGATGTCTTTTGCGAAAAACCACTTACCATAAGTTTTAAGCAGTCAAAAGAGCTTCATGAGCTGAGTTTACAGCAAGAAGTTATTCTACAAGTTGGGCATAGTGAAAGATTTCATTCTGTTTGGGAGAAAATTAATTCTTCCTCTGATAAATTATTGATTGATAACTGCCAAATGTGCTCTTTCTTTAGACATGGTATTTTTAAAGATCGGGCCTTTGATGTTGATGTTGTTCAAGATCTCATGATTCACGATTTGGACTTAATAACTTTTTTATTAAATGATTGGCCGGTAAAACTTCAGGCCTTTGGTTCTAAAATTTGTTCGACTTTTTTCGATCATGTGGAAGTTATTATGACTTTAGAAAGTAAAAAAATAGTTCATCTTTCTGCTGGTAGAAATTTTTCCTTGGAAAAAAGATCAGCGTATTTTACAGGGATAGATGGGTGCTTAGAAGTTGATCTGATTAAGCACCAATATATTGTGTCGCACCCCTCGTCTTCGCCTGGCCCTTCTTCTTTTGTTCAGAAAAATGATCATTTAATGATAGAGCAAGAGCATTTTTTTAAATCTATCGCTGAAAAGAAAAAAGTAATAGTTGATTCTTATCAAGGAATGCGAATTAATTATCTTATTGATCAAGTTAATCAGTCTCTGATGGAAAAAAAAGAAATTTCTTTAATTAAATTATGAATCCAAAAAGCTGTTTGATTATTGCAGGTGAAAAATCAGGAGAAGAGCACACTTTGTCTTTTTTTGGAGCACTGAAAGAAAAAAATCCCGGTGTCCATTTTTTTGGAGTAGGGGGTGATCTTCTTAAGGCCCAGGGGGTTGAGACTATTTATCATATTAATCAATTTAGCAGTATGGGTTTTAGTGAAGTATTATTTAAGATTCCCTTTTATTTTAGGGCCATGAAACGGCTGGAAAGTGAGTGCCAAAAGCGCAATACCAAAACCGCTATTTTGGTAGATTTTCAAGATTTCAATTTGCGCCTTTGTCAAAAACTTAGAAAACAAGGGATTAAAGTTTTGTATTATGTTGCTCCACAGGCTTGGGCCTGGAAGTCCTATCGAGCGAAAATAATAAAAGATTGCGCAGAAATTTTATATAGTATTTTGCCTTTTGAAAAAGATTGGTTTGATATTTATGGTGTTAAAAATATTAAACGAGTGCTTCATCCATTGGTCCGTCGATATGGGCGGGAAATTCAGAGTAGAATAGTTGAAATTAAAAGTAACCTAGGTATAAAGAGTCACTTGTCGCAAAAAAGGAATGTAAAAATTATTCTTCTTCCTGGCAGTCGAAAGACAGAAATAAAAAGCCATTTGCTTGAATTCAAAAAGGCCGTTGATCTGCTTGGTGTGGAATTTGATTTGCAAGTTGGATTACTTCAGGCCTCTAATTTGCCAGAGCAAATTTACCAGGATTTTGTTGGCCAAAAAGTTTCAACTTGGGTGGATCAGATTTTTTTTGATAATGAAATGCCCAGGGCCTTGGGGTGGGGCGATCTTGCAATTGCCACTAGTGGGACAGTGACATTGGCCACCGCCCTTTTCGCCTTGCCTACAGTTGTTTGCTATAAAACGTCTTTGTTAAATGAATATATTTTTTATACTTTTATTAACTACAAGGGATATATGTCCCTTCCCAATTTAATTCACAAAAAAGGAATTTTTCCTGAGCTTAGGCAAGAGCAGATGAATTCCTACAATATTGCTCGGATAATTAAGAACTGGTTAACAGACATTCATAATTATGAAACAATCAGAAAAGAACTCTTAATAACTTACGATTTAATGTCTCTTGAGTGTGAGGCCCCAGAAATAAGTATGACTGAAGTCATTCAAAAAGGAATGTGTAACTGATGCAAATGAATCGACTGCTAGAAAGCGCTCTGACTCCATTGTCTTTCGCATGGGAAACTGCCTACAAGTTGAGACGGTATGCTTTTCGTTATGAGCTTCTCAAGCAAGAGGCATTTAAAGTTCCCATTATTTCTGTTGGAAATCTTTCCTTTGGAGGGACAGGAAAAACTCCCTTTACTATTTTATTGGCCGATCGATTTTTAAAACAAAATTTGAGCGTTCTTATTTTAATGAGAGGTTACAAAGGCAAATTAGAATCTACAAGCGGTGCGATTCGCGGTGGTACAAAGATTGGAAGTGCGCCGATTGACTTTGGAGATGAGGCCGTTTTGATTTCTAGAAAATTGCCCAAAGTACATATTGTGGTGGGGAAAAACCGCACTGAAAATCTCAAAAAATATTATTCTACTTTAAAACCTGATGTCGTTATTTTAGATGATGGTCATCAGCACCTAAAAATTGATCGTATATTTAATTTTGTACTTTTTGATGTTTCAAGACCAATGTCTCACTTTAGGGTGGCCCCACTTGGATATTTAAGAGAAGGACTATCTGCCCTTGAAGAA
>JAHEZZ010000042.1 GCA_023250815.1 Bdellovibrionales bacterium | reverse complement strand
ATTAATCGTAATTCCGGCCCGCATGGGCTCATGGAGATTTCCCAACAAACCACTTGTGAATATATTGGGATTAACGATGATTGAACATGTTTACCATCGTGCAAAAAAAGTCTCAGGTGTAGATGCTGTGGTCATTGCAACTTGTGATAATGCAGTTGCCGAAGCTGCAAAAAAATTTGGTGCCGAAGTTGTTATGACTTCTCAAAATTGTCCAACTGCCTGCGAAAGAGTCGCCGAAGCTGCGTTTCTAAAAGGTTATATTGGTATTGACGATATTGTGATCAACGTTCAGGGTGATGAACCAGTTGTCCCCCCTCAAGTCATTGAACTTACCCGAGAAAAACTTTTGGAAAATCCCACTAATATGTTGGCAAACTTAGTTGAACCACTCCATTGCCAATCTGACTTAACTAATCATCACAGAGTTAAGGCCATTTTATCTATCAATCGCAATTTATTATATCTTTCTCGAGTTGCTGTGCCCTGCACAGAGTTTGATATTCAAAAAAGAACCAATTTTTTTCTACTTACTTGTATTACTGCCTACAAAGGAACTTTTTTGCAGACCTATCCTAAACTTGCTAGAACCCCAATTGAATTAATTGAAGGTAATGACATGATGCGGGTTTTAGAACATGAAATTAAAATCCCCTCAGGTATATCTCCTTATAAAACTCACCCTGTCGATACCCCCGAAGATATTAAGATCGTTGCCGAAATTTTAAAAAATGATTCACTTTTTAAAATCTATGCAAATAAAACTCAACTTGGATCAGAATAGCAGTTCATTGGAAAGATTTGTGATTCTTCCCTTGGGTGTTCTTTAGGAACTAATTTTTTTACTCAATATTTTTAAATCCAAAATAAACCTCCTTTTTGTAATGGATGCGTAAATATTTCAGGATTTAAAAAATTAACCAGTCGGGAAGTTGATAATTTCAATAAAAGAAGCACTTGATCTTCGACAATTAACCTTGGAGGCCTTTCTCTTGCTTTAAATTTTTTCTTTTCAAAATCTTTTAGTGCTTGAACTATTTCATCAAAAATAAATCGCAGAACTCCAGTAAGGCGCAGAAATTTATCTCCGTTACTAATCAAGATAGTTGGCCATAAAAATTATTATTGGCCCAAAAAATAAATCTTAAAAAGGCCTTACATTTGAACTCGCCAATACAACATTGAAAAACACCCTAATTAATTGTTACAATTTTATCTTTTGTTACGACAATAACACCTTTGAATCCCAATTTTTTAGCAGTACTCAGTAGTTGATTATTCGTAAATTCTTCGAATTGATAATGACTTCTAAATTTGTCATAATCACTAGTCCCATAATCTGCTGAGTGGCATGTCAAATCTGGATAAGAAAATAATCCCGGTCTTTCGGCTATTGCTGGGATCAAAAATGAGACAGTATTACAATTAAACTTGTTCCAAAATTCTATTTGTGTTCGCGGAATGTAGATAAGTTTATTAAGTGTATTTTTGTCATCTCGAATCAGTTCTAGTTTTTTAATATATGGAGAACTGGCAAACAATTGAGATTTTTGCATTTCGCTAATTAAAACTCTTGAACCCAAAATTATTTTGGGAATTGTTGGTAGAAAGACAAATAAAAAAATTGTCGCATAAGTTCCAAATATAAACATGAAAATATACCTTTGTGAGTTATATTTAAAGTTTTGAAAAATATGAGATGGAATACAAAGTAGAAATGGAATTGATAAAACCTGAATGACGTTCGAGAAGAATGACTCTGCGCCACCCGGGAGAGATAAAAACAATCCTGGAACAATTCCAACGATAGAGCTAAAAAATATTCCAAGGATTAGCCAGCTAGAAAATATCATATTGGATTTTTTAAAATACTGACAAAAAAACCAATAACAGATGAGTATATTTGAAAAAAGTAAATGTATTATTATAAAATAAAAAAATTTGACTGAAAAATTTATAAAACTATGATCTGGATCAATGTTCAGAGCTACAGTGTTGATACTTGAGAACAGGCTATATGTTAATGTTGAGGCGCTTTTATTATAACCAGAAAAAAGGATCATAAAACAAAAAATTGTTACAATCAGTATTGCTAGCCTTGATAAGAAGCTTTGACTTTGGGAAAATAAAAACCATGTGATTAATATTCCAAAAAACACAAAAGGTGTTGAGATTTTAAATGTTATTGTTTGAATGAATATTAATATTAAGAAGATGTTTAAAATTAATTTATGGCCAGCTAACTTGGATTTTTCTAAGCATATGATTACTGAGATGAGGCATGCAAAACTAATAATTGAAAACGAGTACGATTCAGATAGTAATAAATTTTGTGAGAGTTGCGCTCGGTAAAATATAGGATTTCGTAGAGCGAGTACGATGGTAACCAAAACGAATGAGCGAATTATAATATCTTTCAAATTTTCAGAAGAGAAAACTTCTTCGGCCAGGCACAGAAATACAGTTAAAAGGAGTGGCACGAATACTAGGGGATAGAAATAATTATAGGACTGAAGTACGGGGACTTTGGTCAGTGATGATATTGCGCTAAAGATAGAATGACTTCCAGTATGGTAATAAATTGGCTGGATTCCGTGAAGTCCTGTACTTGCAATATTAAAATTTTTTAACATTGAAGCTATGGAGCTGTGAAAAAGAGTGTCTTTAAAAAGATTATTTTCAGCAAATGGTTGTGCATATCCGAGTTCGGATCTTTGAAGCAATATTAAAGTTAAAAAAAATCCACAACAAAGTAGTGCTAAAAAGCAAGTTTTTTTAAAGTAAATTTCTTGTTTTATAAAAAGCTTATTTAGATTAAAAATAATATTGAGTGTGAAAATTATTATAATGGGCAAAATCAGATTAGTGCTATGGCCAATGATTTGTAGATAAAATAATAATATAAATAAACTAATTCCGAGACACTTGTAGCACTTCCACGAGCTAAATAAAAAAAGAGAAATGAAAAAGCTTAGGATTAAGCAACTTAACAATGGGCACCAGTGAGCGTAATTAATTTTAAAAAAAGATAAAAAGATAATATAAAAGAGTAGTATGATTGGCGGTAAAAAAATTAAGTAATATTTTATATTATCAACCGTAGAGCTATTGTAATTGAGTTTCTTTTGATAAAAAAACAAGTTTTTGTTTTGAAAAACAGCATATCTTCCCATGTTCTAAATCTCGGACACTCACCGTTACTTTGTCAAATATCTTACAATATTGAAACTAGAAAACATCAGCTTAACCAACTTGACAGTAATTGTTCAAAATCCTACCATCCTTCTCTCTTGAGAGGTTAAAATTTATGCAAGTGGAAGAATTAGTTAATCAACTTTTTGAAAAGATAAAAGATGAGCCATGCTTCATGCCATACCTGTATAATGCTAAAAATAAATCTTTTGATGAAAATAAAGATTGGGTTTATTATTCAGGTCCCTACTGGAATGAGCTAGAGGCTAAGGCGGCAGTGCTTACTTTTATCACTGGACAATGGCTCGTCTCTGGTGAAAATGTTGCCCGCTTTGAAAATGAATATTCAAAAAAATTCGGTTTTAAATCTTCCGTTATGGTTAATTCTGGAAGTTCGGCTAATTTAGTTATGATTAGCGCTTTGAAAAAGCGCTTTCGTTGGAACGATGGCGATGAGGTGATTGTTTCACCTGTTGGATTTCCTACTACCGTGGCACCCTTGGTTCAAAATAATTTAAAGCCGGCATTTGTTGATGTTACTTTTAGTGATCTGAATTTTGACCTAAAAGAGGTCGACAAAAAAATTAATTCTAACACTAAGGCAGTTTTACTTTCTCCGGTACTTGGAAATCCTCCAGACATGGATGAGTTGGGCTACATCTGTAATAAGAAAAAAATTATTTTAATCTTAGACGGCTGTGATAGCTTAGGAACAAAATGGAAAGGAAAATATCTTTCTGATTATGCTCATGTTACCTCTTGCTCGTTTTATCCCGCCCATCACATAACTACAGGTGAAGGAGGAATGGTTTCATCTCAAGATGAAGAGTTGATTCATCTTGCAAGGTCTTTTGCGTGGTGGGGAAGAGATTGTTACTGTGTCGGCAGCACTAACCTTACAACAAAAGGAGCCTGCGGTAAAAGATTTTCTAAATGGCTTGATGATTATCATGGAATTCTCGATCATAAGTATCTTTTTACTCAAATGGGCTATAATCTCAAACCTCTTGATATGCAGGGATCAATTGGACTAGTACAGCTTAAAAAAATAGATGAAATTCATATAAAACGAAGAGAAGTCAAAAAGCGCTTGGAAAAGATTATTACAAAATTTTTAGGCGGCAGAGTTAGAATTCTTGATGAGCACAGTAATGCTGAAACTTCTTGGTTCGGATTACCTATAATTTGTGAAGACTATCATTTAAAGCATAAACTAGTAGACTTTCTAGAGAAAAACCGTGTTCAAACCCGTAATTATTTTGCTGGAAACATTTTACTTCATCCAGGATATAAGCATTTGGATGATGCTAAAAGCTACAAAGAGAGCAGCAGGGTATTGGATCATGTCTTTTTTATCGGATGTTATCCAGGGCTTTCGGAGGAGATGATTACATATATCGGAAAAGTCTTTGAAAAATTTGTTAATCTATGATCAAAGAATTAATCACAATCATCACAGTAAATTATAATACTTCTGATTTTGTAGAAGTACAATTAGATGCTTTTACAAAATTGACTAAAAATAAATTTAAATTTCTAATTGTGGATAATGGTTCCAATGATAAAAATTTACTTTATCTTTCAAGGGCCCTTTCTCGATTTAATAATGTTTGGGTTTATTATCGGAAGCAAAGCTTTGCCGGAAGTATTGGCCATGCTGAGGCACTAGACTTTTTAATTTCTAAAGTGGATACGCCCTATTTCTTAATAATGGATGCTGATGCTGTTATTCTTCGCCAAAATTGGGACGATGAATTTATTAATCAAATTAATCATGAAATTAAAGTTGTTGGTGCACCGGCTCCGAGAGGATCATTTCAGCCTAAAGGTTTTCCCTTTACCTATGTCGTATTTTTTGAAACGGAAATTTATAAAAAACTTAATTGCTCTTTTATGCCGATCTTTGGAATGGAAAGTAAGGGATTTGATACTGGTTATCTTATACATGAGATTTATACCAAAAATAAATTTAAAGCACTTTGCTTTGATGACCATACCCATAAATGTGACAGAGATGTCTTTTACGGCAAGGTCCGCTGCTCGGAATATTATTGGCCCTGGGATCAAGAAAATATTTTGTCATGTCATTTCGGTCAGGGGTCAACTAGCGTTTTGGCAAAATATTCAAATTGCTGGTATTTTCAAGTCCCTTTTCTTTCTTTATTAATTAAAAAATTTTTAGGAACAAGAGATCGAAGGAGTTGGATTTCTAAAACATATAATATAATAAATTCTTAATTCAAATTATTATGAGTTTTTTATATAATATTTAAAGATTTCGTCTTGTTTATAAATTTGATATCCGCATGATAAGAATAATTGATTGCTTGGTTCATTACTGAGAAGAACTTTTGCGAGAGCATCTTGATGCCTGCTGTATAATTCATTTAACATGAATTTTCCCACTCCTTGACCCTTGTATTTGGGGTCTGTGCATAATCTTATATCTCTTTCAACGACTCCAATCCAGCCGACTGGTATGTTTGCTTCGTTGATACAGATATAATACTGGTCTCGATACTTTTCCATATATTTTTTTTGTTGTTCTTTGGTTATATCAACTTTTTCTACAAATCCGGAAACGTTATCACTATGCGTCCTTAGAATTCGAATAAACTCATAATATTTTTCTTCGTTTTGAACAATTCGTAGTAGCATATTTTAACTTTTTTATAGTTTAGTTTGTATTAATATTAATTTCATCAGTAACTAAAAATACTGGACGTCTTTTTACTTGATTAAAAGTTTTTTCTAAGTATAGACCCAGGACACCCGTTTCAAGTATAGTCACTCCGAATAAAAACCAAATTGATAGGATTAAGCTGGGGAATCCTGCCACCTTGAAGTAGCCCCGAAGTGTCATGAGCAGGTACAATGTACCTACTGTAAAAGATAAAAATGTCATAAAAAAACCAAACCAAACAAATATTTTTAACGGCTTGTTGGAAAATGAAATAATTGTGGAAAGTGCAACACTCATTAACTTCGCAAATGAATAAGAAGACTTTCCCATTGGTCGAGAATTATGCTTTACAATTAGGGTAGTTTTTTTGAAGCCAACCCACTGGGCCATGGGGGGGAAAAATTTTACAGCATCTCCCATTTTTAAAATGGATTGTATTACAGTTTGGCGGTAAATACCAAAATTAGACAATGTTGAGTCGTACTCTGTATCGGTTAGAAAATTAAAGATTTTATAAAATAAGTTTGACTGAAGTCGTCTAATCCAATTGTCATTTCTTATGTATCTTTTTGCAAAAACTGAGTCATAACCTTCCAGCGCCTTTGAATATAAATTGGGTATTTCTTCGGGCAGGTCTTGTAAGTCGCAATCCATTACGACGACCCAGGCATATTTCGCATAGCTTAGGCCTGCTGAGATGGCGTAATGTTGACCGAAGTTTTTCGATAAATTTATTCCTTTTACAAAATTGTTTTTTAGGCAAATTTCTTTGATAACTTCCCAGCTATTTTCAGGACAAGCGTCGTTTACTAAAATTATTTCATAACTTAAAAAATTTGTCTCAAGGGAATTTTTTAGCCGCTGACAAAGTTGATGAAGAGATGATTTGCCACAATAAACAGGGACAACGATTGAAATAGTGTTGATTGTATTTTGCACCTGGTAACCACCAATTAATATCTTTAAATATCTTGATCTCTATTTGATAAATATCACAGTATAATTAGTTATAAAAATATTTAAAGAGGTCCTACGTTTATTTTGTATGTTTTCTTAAAATTAAGAAATTTTTTTATCATTTATTATATTGGTTTATCCGATTGTTCTAATTGTAAGATTTTATTTTAAATAAGTCCTGCATGGTGTGATAATGTTATTTTCATCATTGCTTGCTCTTTTTGTGGCATGCGTGCGGCGCATGGGGTAAGTTTGTAAAAAAAACCAGGGTCAGAGCAAATTTGAATTTTAAAAAATTGGTGAATAAATGGATATACCTTTTAATCGAGCCTATGTTGTTGGAAATGAAATTGAATTAATAAATGAGGCTATTAATTCTAAAAAGCTGTGTGGTAACTATAATTTTAATAAATTTTGCAATAAGTTTATTGAAGACAAATTTGGAATAAGAAAATCATTCCTCACTCCTTCTGGAACTTCTTCCCTGGAAATGTCTTCTATCTTATGCGACATCTTTCCTGGTGATGAAGTAATTATGCCATCATATACTTTCAGTTCTACGGCAAATGCCTTTTGCCTAAGAGGTGCAAGACCGGTTTTTGCAGAAATAGAAGAAGACACTTTTGTAATAGATTGGAAAAAAATTGAACCTTTGATTACCAAAAAAACAAAAGCAATTGTTCCCATCAACTATGGTGGAGTTTCTGCTGATCTTGACCAGGTTTTAGCTTTAGCAAAGAAATATAACTTAACGGTTGTTGAAGATGCTGCACAGGGAATAGGCGCCAAGTACAAAGGAAGATATATCGGATCGATATGTCCTATTTCTATTTTTAGTTTTCATGAAACAAAAAATATAAGTTGTGGAGAGGGTGGGGCTTTACTTTTAAATGATTCTAAATATTTTAAATTAGCAGAATTTGCTCAAGAAAAAGGAACAGATAGATCACTTGTGATTGCAGGGCTTCAGAATAAATATTCATGGGTTTCTCTAGGGTCTAGTTTTTTATTATCCGAAATATTAGCAGCATTTTTATCTTCGCAACTACAGTCTATGGATAACATTAAGAACAGAAGAAAGTATATTCACGATAGCTATACAGATGCTTGCAAAGAGTTTGTGCTATCTGGGAAAATTAGAATTCAGAAAATTCCTGACTACTGCGAAACAAATTATCATGGTTTTTATATTGTATTTGGAGAAGAAAAAATTAAGGTAAGTTTTCTTGAAGCGATGAAAAATAATGGTGTGAATGCATATATAGGCTATCTTCCTCTTCATAATTCAAAAATGGGCCAATATTATGATTCAAATAATTTGGAGTTTCAGATAACAAATAAAATTGCTGCTAATATTGTTCGATTACCTTTGTATAATGCAATGACCTCCACAGAGATTGAATATGCTTGTACAACTATTAAAACTTTTTTAAAAAATTTATGAATAAAGACAAAATTAAACAAGATTTAAAAATACAATTTGAAAGTCTGGGAAAAAATATTTCAGAATACGAAAAATATGTGGATGTATTTCTAGAATTGGCCCTTGATCAAAATAAGTATTTTTCGAATCAGGAACTCATGGATTGGTTTAAAAATTTAAGAGAGAAATGTACAATAAAATTAAAAGAAAAAGAGGTTAAAGATTTAAAAGATTGGAAAATATTAGATTCGGGCGAAATTGTTCATAATTCAGGTGGTTTTTATTCGATAATTGGTGTGGAGGTTAACAGCGCTCAGCGTGAAGTGAAAAGTTGGGATCAACCCATGATTTATCAAAAAGAAATGGGTATTTTAGGCATTATTACTACTCTTAAAGATGGAATTCGATATTATATTTTACATGCCAAAGCTGAACCCGGAAATATTTATAAATTACAGCTTTCCCCCACACTGCAAGCTACTTTCTCTAACTTGGGCCTTGTCCACGGTGGAAAGAAAACTTTATTTGCTAACTATTTTGACAATCTTGAAAGTAAAAAAGTTCTTTATAAGCAATGGTTAGCAGAAGATGGTGGACGTTTTTATTTGAAGTCAAATCTAAATGTTTTATTAGATGTACCGGATTTTGATTTTAGCACATTAACTAATGAATATCGACCGTTCACGTTTTCACAAATTAAAGACTTTTTAAGATTTGATCAACTTATTAATCCTCATGTTCGAAGCATCTTATGTCACCTGTAAAAAAAATTAGATTTGGTGTATTGGGATGTGCTGATATTTTGAAAAGAGAAATGGGCGATGCAATCAAGCAATCAGAGCATGGAGAATTAGTTTGTGTTGCGAGCCGATCACCGGAGATCGCACAACAATTTTCAAAGCTGTTCAGTTGTGAAGCAGAAATTGACTATGAGTCCCTGCTAAGAAGAAGTGACATTGATGCCGTTTACATTCCATTGCCTGTCGGACTTCATGAAAAGTGGTGCATAGTTGCTGCAAATTATAAGAAACATATTATTTGTGAAAAATCGTTATCATTTGATCTTAAAAGTTGCAATAAAATTATTCAAAGTGCAAAGGCCAACAACATTCTTATTATTGAAAATTTTATGTGTGACTTTCATTCTCAGCACGTTGAAGTTTTGAAGTTGTTAATGAATAAATCTATCGGGAATGTTACCACTTTTATTGCTAAATTTGGCTTCCCACCAATGAAGCCAGATAATATAAGATATCAAAAAGACTTAGGAGGTGGAGCTCTAAATGATAACGGCGCCTACGTTATTTTCATGGCAAGAAAATTTTTTGATTCCGAACCAATTGAAGCACATTATATTTCAAGATTTAAAAATGAAATAGATGATTCTGGTTCTATCTTCTTAATTTTTCCAGACCAAAAAGTAGCTCATCTAACTTATGGTTTTTCTTTTGATTATCAAAATAATTATGAGCTATGGGGAAGTGAAGGGGCAATTTTCGTTAATCGAGCTTTTTCAATTCCTCCACAGCTCTTACCGAACGTTTCAATTATGAGAAATAATCAAAAAGAAATTTTGAATTTGCCTCCATGTAACCATTTTATAGAAATTATAAATGATTTTACCAATGCAATAATTCATAAAAAAAATTATTATAATTATTATGATAAAATTGAAAAACAAGCCAATGCAATGAAACTAGTTAGAGGTCGTTAAATTTATTTTTAACAATAGTAAAGACACTTAATACTTTGCACCATTTGAATATTTTGAATTATTTTGTGAAACAAATAAAAGAATGTCTTTTTTTCCACTTTGCAGATGATCCTTATTTTCTTTTTGAATCCTGTTTTTTAAAAATTCTATTTCACTCTCGATATTATTTTCCATAAAAAATCTCCGATGAAGGGAGTATCGGAAATACATTTAAAGTAAATAGTCGGGGTTAAGGCCCTTTAGGATACTAACAGGAGGGGGCTAACCAGGATTAAAAGATAACGTCTCTTAAATTTAGACCATCAACTCCGAAATAATATCATGAGTTTTTTTAATCTGTTCAAGGTCCTCGTAAATTTCCAATGTGACATCTTTGTCTTTCAGATTTCCACGTAAAACGTCAAGATAATCTGTGGAGCTAGTTATTGCCCAATTAGAATCTGACCTGGAGTCATTGTCACTTAAGTGAAGATAATTGCTATATGGTAAAAGTTTTTCGAGTTCCTTGAGAAATGGGATACACAATGTAGCACAACTTACTTTTAGATGTGCCACATCTAAAAGTAAGTTGAATTTAACAATTTTTTGAAGTTCCATGTAATCGTCATAGGTGCAAAGCAGAAAAGGGTTTTGTTCTATATATATTTTTGAGTTGGCATAAGAAAACACGTTATTTTCAACATAAGGGGCCGTCGCAAATTCCCAAGAAGAAATATGTTCGAGTCCCTGCTTAAATCTCTCAATTGCTTTTTTTTTTGTCGTCAAGTCGATATAGCTGATTTTTTTTCCAAGCTCACTAACTTTTGGGTTGATCATGAAACCAGCATGAAAGCCGTATTTTTTTGAATTCCAATCATCCGATAAGGCCATGCTATTTTTGATTATTTCTAATGATTTATTGAAAATTTTATTTTGGTCACTACCCAAGTTGAGCACAAAATGCGATTTCGGTGGGGGAAAGTAGTTGTGACATCTAAATTGTAGCTCATAGTTTATTTTTAAATCATTTAAGTCATCCTGGATTTGGTCGTAGTGATTAGTTCCGCCAGAAAGTTCAATATTTTTAAAACCGTTTTTGGCCAAGATTTCTACGGAACATGAAATTTTTTCTGAGTCAATACCTGTTGATGAAATATAAATCATAGAAATTTTATACACTTGTGGCTAATTTCATCGAGCGATCTAATTATTCTACAGTATTCTTCATCAGAAAAAACCATTGAAGTAGGGAAGCAAAGGCCTCTGCTTGATAAATCATTCGTTACAGGGCATGTTTCAAATTTAAATTTTTTAAATGGCTCCATTTCACTTAAGGGATAGAAAAATGGCCGCAAGTCAATATTGATTTCGCAGGCAAGGGAAATCATTTTATCTATGTCTATTCTTTTATCCATCAGAAAAGTAACAAGCCAAGTAATAGATTTTCTATCTTTAATTTTCATTTGTGGAGTAAACAATGGATTGTGACTTAGTTTTTCTTCGTAGAGAGATCTAATTTGATTTCGTCTCATTGCAAATGAGTCTATTTGTTCAACTTGCGCCACACCAATGGCGGCCTGGATGTTGGTGAGACGATAATTCATGCCAACATGATCATGCCAATAACGCTTCGTCTTGCTCATACCATGGTCTCGCAAGACTTTCATTCTTTCATCTAATTCTTTAGAATTAGTTAGGCACATACCACCTTCACCCGTTGTGATAACCTTGTTTGCAAAAAAAGAATAACAAGCAATATCGCTAAAGCCACCAGACATTTTATTCTCAAATGCTGCACCAATTGACTCGGCACAATCTTCAATGATGAAGAGATTATTTTTTTTAGCAATTTCGGAAATTTTCTTCATATTTGCCATCTGGCCATAGATATGAACTGGAATAATAGCTTTTGTTTTTTTTGTAATAGCTTTTTCAATTAACAAAGGATCAATACACCATGAGTCGGGTTCAACGTCTACAATGACTGGGGTAGCCCTAGCTTGTAAAACAGCATTGATAGTCGCACCAAAGGTCAGGTCTGGGACAATAACTTCATCTCCTTCTGCAATATTTAAAGTCATCAAGGCAAGATGAAGAGCCACTGTTCCATTGGAAACTGCGACTCCAAATTTTAAACCACAATAGTCTGAAATCATTTTTTCGAAAATTGGGATAAACCGTCCTTGAGATGAAATCCAGTTTGTTTCGAGGCATTCCACGACGTATTTAAGTTCATTACCACGCAAGCAAGGGGAAGCGATGGGAGCGTAAAATAAAGCCTTGTGTTGAAAATAGTCCACGACTTTGTGATCTTTAAGTAGTGGAATAATGTTAATCCTCTCACTTACCATATTCAATAATTCTTCTACAGGGGTTCCAATATTTGCGCTTGCCGATGGGCGTTGTAGTTTTTTGGCAATTTCAGCTGGAAAACGGGATAATAGCAGCTGAAATTCCTTAGAGTTCTTTTTAACTAAACTCTCTATTTTGGCGCCAAGAGAGATTTTAGACAAAATTGCCCTTCTGATATCGCCGTCAGTGATGGTGGCAAGAAATTTTTCATGATCATCAACTACAAAGACAACGCCTTTGCCATTCAGGGTGATCTGTTCCATGGTTTCATAAATTGTTCTGCTGGCAAAGCAAACCAAATTTTTCACAAATTTCTCACTTGTTTTTCTCTAGAGGCTGGAATCAAATAATATTTACCATATCGCCCAGATAAAACGCAATATTTCCTTTGAAATAAGGTGCATATACTGAACACAAAATAAATTTTAAGTGAGGCCTTCCCAGCCCGTTTAAAATTTGTTATCTTTATCCATGGCAACTTTTTTAACAAAAAAACAAAGAGAAAAACTTCTTTGCGAACTAAGACGAGAAGATAAAGCGAAATATTCTGATAGAATAAAGGTTATTCTTCTGCGGGTGTAATTGTCCAGCGAAAATGTCCTAAATATATTTATCATAGTAGATGAGCATTCATCAAGGAGTGATGTTGTGGCCACCAAATTTCTAATTTGTTTGAACCAATTTTTTCTTTAATTTTTAAAACTTCATCTGGGAAATTTTCTTTATAAATATCAATTGCTTCCTGTGAATTTTTTGGATGTTTAGATCGACCTGAAATCCAAACAATATTAACACGGTCCAATAAAGCATATATGCCAGATATAGAGTAGCAACAATCAAATTGCTCACTAATTATCAAATACCGTTATACGCCCTCTTTGACGATTTTCTTGTAGTTTATCGAGGGAAAATTTAAAATTTTCTTCTTCTACGCATGGAAGTCTGGGAGATCGTCCTCGCCCTTCTCTTTCAATTAATCCTTCATCGTCCGAAATAACAAATAATTCTGGCCAGGCCTTAACAGATTTTTCATCATAAAATGTAATATCAGAAACTTCTTGTATTGATTTGCCATTTTGGAGATGCACAAGAGCTTGTAATTTTATTTTTATACGAGGATCTCGTTTAACTTTATAAGTTTCTAAAAAATTGTATCCTTGAATTTTTTGAACAAGATCTTTGGTTTTTGTCTCCTGAAAATAATAAGAAAATTAAATTAAGTAGACTAGGCTCGAAGCGTAATTGTTTTTTGGAATTGGTATTATCAAGATAGTTCGCCATAAAAATTATTATTGGCCCCAAAAATAAATCTTAAAAGGCCTTACATTTGACGGTTATGAAAGAGGTCTATTTAATTCCGAACTCAAGTTAAATTACAATCAGGTTTGGTGGTTAGGACCATAGAGGTGCTTCGAATTTTTTTCTTGGATTTTTAATCCAGGGGGCATTTCCTTTTCCCCAAACTTGTTCCAATTGTTCTTTGTCCCGTGCTGTGTCCATGCACTTCCAGAATCCGTGATGCTTAAATGTCGCTAATTCTTTTTGAGCGACTAATTTTTCAAGAGGGTCTTTTTCTAATACTAAATGCTCATCGAGTGAAAGGTAATTAAAAAAAGATTTTTCAAAGACAAAAAAACCACCATTGATCCAATTTCCATCTCCATTGGGTTTTTCTTGAAATTTATTAATTACGCTATCAGATGCTATATCCAAAACGCCAAATCGGCCTTCTGGTTGAACCGCCGTAAGTGTTGCAATTTTTCCAGTTTTATCATGATGAGCAATTAATTTATCGATTTCAATATCACAAAGGCCATCGCCATAGGTGAGCAAAAATCGATCATTATGGATATATTTTTCTATTTTTTTTATACGAGCACCCGTTTGCGTTGCCAGTCCAGTATCGACCAAGGTCACTTTCCAGGGCTCAGAAATACTGTTGTGAATTTCTAATTTATTTTCTTTCAGATCAATGGTCACATCACTTGAATACAAAAAATAATTTGCAAAATATTCTTTGATCATTTGGCCTTTATAACCTAAACAAATAATAAATTCATTGAAGCCATACGAAGAATAAATTTTCATGATGTGCCATAAGATCGGATGGCCACCGATTTCTACCATGGGTTTTGGTCTTAGGTTCGTTTCTTCGCTAAGCCTCGTTCCCATGCCACCAGCAAGAATTACAACTTTCATAAATTCCTTAATAAATTGCTTGTCCCAGGTTCGAATATTAACTGATTCTGCTCTCTTAAAAAAGAAAAATTATTTCGCTTTAAAAGAAAAATTGGACGTTTATTAAGTATTGATTCTTCGATAGTAGTTGAAGAGAAGCTGATAACTCCTTCAGAATCTTGTAGGAGATCCAAAAAAGGAACCCTTTCTTCAACAACATAGTGATTAGAACTAGGCAAAAGAGAGCGAATTTTTTGCGCATCTAGGTAAGAAGTGGGACGAATTTTTATTATTAATTTAATTTTTTTCCCAGAGGACTGTGCATTAATTGAATTTATATTTTTAATCAGGCCCTTGATATTAAATATATATTCATCAACGGTTTCATACATGAGGAAGCGAAAGGAGTTTCTTGGTTTATAAGTCCCTGCGTGAATATAGAGCAAGATGTTCTTATCGTTAAAATATTTTTCTTTGAAAATTCCTGGAGTAATTTTTCCAGAGATTTTACCAAAGACGACAGGCCCCGTTTCTAGCAGTTCTGACTCTTTGATAAATGCGTTCGCAAATTCATGTGCCATTTCAGATTGCACTGCTGTGTATTTGTGTTTTGAAATAAAAAGACCACGCCCATGTCGAAGAAATTCTTTTTCAAGAATAGGATTTTTCTGCAAAGGGTGTGAGCCGTGCGTGATTAAGGTGGAATCAAAACCATAGGCCGCTGATGCTTCTCCAATCGATCCTGAGAGTCCAGTATTGTCGATGTTATAAAAATGTATTTTTTTGCCAAATTCTTGAGATTTTAAAAATGGTGCAAAAATATTAAAAGATCTTTCTAGGCATTGGCAGTGGGCGATTATTCCATTTGTAAATTTTTCTTTTAAATCAAAATATTTTTCACTATCTTCTGGGAAAAAATCCTTGGACAAGAAAAATTTAAACTTGTTATTATTTAAAATACTTTCGCTAATTGCTGAACTTCTTCCACGAAAGGCAAATGGAAATAGATCAATTACGTAAGGGTACTTTGCTTTAAATCGTTTTTTGCTCCATGAACAAAAATTTGTCGAGAAGAAGTGCTGCCACAAGGGAAAAACAATTAATGAAAAAGCTTTTTTCCAGGAGAGATTATCTGTGGCAATTTTGATTAGCCATGGAGAGTTTGGATTTTTTTCAACAACCCAATTATAAAGCGCAAGGTGATGGGTAACCATAATCGGTTGTTTTGAACTTTTGGGCAGCTTGGCCTGTAATTTTTTTAAGTGCCACATTTGAAGATCTGAAGCTAGCTTCAGGGTTTGCAATTTTATCCAGGATGGTTTTTTTGCTTTAGAGGGGCCAATTTTAAGAGGTAATTTGATTTTGCTTTTAAAAAAGAATGAGAAAATTTCACTTTGCATACTTTCTTTATCTTGTAAAAAAGGGCCTTCGAGATGAGGTGTCACAAAGGATGATATTTGTAGGGATTGTTCAAGTTGGGGAAAGCTCTCTTTGGCCTTTTTAAGCAAAAGAAAAAGAAAGAGACAATGGCCCAAAAGAAACTGAGCATAAAAAATGCTTTCGAAAAGAATAGTCTCGCCAAAATTTTGTTTTTTTAATTCTTCATTTGATTTTTCATATTCATCTACCCATTGAGTTACCTGCTGTGCAGAAATCCAATGGTCTTCATCATTAACCAGCTCATTTGAGGCCTTAACAGACAACCCAAGCTTGTTTAATTGAAAATGGTGATAGGGATTAATTGTGATAAATAATGTTTTTTGAAAAATATTTTGATGTTCTTTGAATAATCGTTCAAGATTTTCTACGCAGCGGTCAGTTTCTATTAGGCATAAATTTTTCAACATAGGATTTTGCATTCACTCATATTGAGGATAATAATGTCAAACTGCAGGGTTACTATTTTTGTTGAAAATGTTATATCCTTTTTTATTTTGGATGATGCGTGAAAAATATAATTGTCGATCATAAGGATTTAGAAAATTTCACTAAAAATATTTTGCGGGCCTCTGGACTGGATCCCTATTCACTTGATGCGGTAACAATGGGATTAGTGGAGTCCTCTCTCCGTTCAGTTGATAGTCATGGTGTACGTCTCCTTCCTCACTACTCAAAGTCTGCATTGACTGGTCGAAAAAATCCTAAACCAAAATTTAAGATTATGCGAAAATTTCCCACGATTGCGCATCTTGACGCTGACAATGCTTTTGGACATGCGTCAGGAATGAAGGCAATAGAACTTGGAATGGAAATGGCAAAAGAATTTGGAATGGGGGCAGTTGGTGTTGCAAATTCCAGTCACCCGGGCGCTATGGGTAGTTTTGCTTTAAGGGCCGCACGTCAAGGTTTTATTTGTTTTGCTTTTACTCATGCTGATGCTCTCACTAAAACATTTGGAGGCACCAAAGCTTTTTTTGGAACCAATCCCATTTGTTTTGCGGCCCCTCGTAATGACGGTGAACCTTTTTGTCTCGATATGGCCACGAGTTGTGCTCCTTGGAACAAAGTCATTATCAGTAGGGCGCAAAATAAAAATTTGGAAGAGGGAATTGCCGCTGATCAAAATGGTAACCCCACTACTGATCCCCATATGGCGGCCTCTGTTATGCCGCTTGGTGGAGATTTGGCCGGTTATAAAGGTGTAGGACTCGCCGCTATGGTGGAAGTTCTTTGTGCTCTTTTTACCGGAATGAATTTTGGCCCTCATTTGGGCCCAATGTTTAAACCTCCAATGACACCTAGGCATTTAGGGCAATTTTATTTGCTTATTCGATCTGACGGTTGTGTTGATCAAAATTATTTTTTAAATGAAATGCATAGGATGTATAGTGAATTTCATCAATCGCCAGTTAAAACTGGCGAAGAAATATTTTTACCCGGAGAGAAAGAAGAAAATGCGGCAAAGCGCAGATCTT
>JAHEZZ010000180.1 GCA_023250815.1 Bdellovibrionales bacterium | reverse complement strand
TTGCTCAGTTAAAGTATGAACTTGGGAACGAGTAAAATCCCATTGCCTCGGAAATTTAAAGGCCCAGTAATTGGCCAATGACAAAAGCGAGAATATTAAACATGTATTTAATATTCTTCCTAATATTTTAGCTCTTACTAAATTTTTAATAAGATCAATAGACTGTTCCCATTTAAAATAAAAAAGAAGAACTGCAAAAGAAATAGAAAAAATTAAAAAATAAGGAAAGAGCCTCGGGTATTGCCCTTGAAATAAAAAACTCAGTAAAAAAAATGAAATATTGATAACAAATAAAAAAGTAAACAATGGCCCTTTCATGCATTCCCCCTACTATGTTCTAAATGATGATAAGAGCAGATGTAAAAAACAACTACAAAACTTAAGTAATAAAATAAATTGTAGGATTTAATCACTCCCCTTGCCAGGGATTCAAAATGATAGGGCACACTTAAATATTGAAACATTTGTCCTAAAAAAACATTTTGAGCAGCACCCGCACTGAAAACTAAAAGCATAAAAATCATTAAAAAAGAAAAACTTAATATGGCACCAACAATAGGAGCTTTAGTTAAAGACGATGCAAAAAGCCCAATCGCCATATAGCAACAAATAGACAAAAGAATACCTAGATAGGAAGTTCCAATAATTCCCCATTCTGTAAAACCAGAAAATATTAAAATAATCGGATAGACAACGGTAAGTAAAACCAAAAAAGAACAAATAGAAACATGGGCAAGCCACTTCGCCCACCAAATTTGAGAGGTGGTAAGTTCGGAGCGAAAAAGGAGACGTAAAGTGTTTTGTTTTTTCTCTAGTGCAAAAGAATTCATAGTGAGAAGTGGTGCAAAAAAAACAAACATAAAATTAATATTGCCAATGATTGGTGTATAAACTTGGTAGAGGACTTTAGAATTGTTCAATTCTCCGGCAGAAATAAGGTAATTAAAAAATAACCATCCGGTAATTAAACTAAAAAGAGCACAAATAATATAAAAGAGTGGGGAAAGAAAATTTTCCTTTAATTCTTTTATATATAATGTCTTAAATGCTGTCATGATATTGGCCCTGGTTTTCTTTAACTGCTTTTTTAAATATTTTCTCTAAATCTAATTCACGATCAGAAATTGAAATCAAGTCGACACCGGCATTAACAAAAAATTTACTCATTGCCCTCTTCACCTCTGCTCCACCTCTAAATTCTAAATTGACTTCACAAATATTATCCGGACGAATTTTAACCTGATGTTCTAAAATGGTAAATTTTTTATAAAGTTGATTCAATAATTCATCAACTAATACAAATTCAGAAAAGTTTTTATTCTTTTTATACTCTTCGATATCCAATTCAAAACGCACAGATTGTGGCAAGTCATTAAGTTTGTACAGCCCTCGAAGATCTGCAATCTCGCCACTGGTTACAACTTTACCCCTATTTAAAATAGTTATTTCATGACAAACTTGATCTATCTCAAATAACTGATGAGATGAAATAATAACAGTTTTATCTTTTGAAAAATTTTTAATCAATTGCCTAAAATGAATTACACTTTCAGGATCTAGTCCAGAAGTTGGCTCATCTAGGATTAACAGTTCACAAGGATTTACCAAGGCCATAGCGACACTTAACTTTTGTTTTTGCCCAGTTGAAAGATGAGCGATCAAACAATTTTGAAATCCTTTTAATTGACAATCATTTATAAGTTTTTCAATTGTCAAAGTGGCCTCATTTTTTTTGAGATTAAAAATACCAGCGACAAATAAAAGATATTCTTTCACTTTCATGTGAGGGTAAAGAGGAGGTACGTCCGATAATAATCCTACCTGAATTGGGGTTTTAAAAAAATCGTAGAGGGTATTAGGATTTTCAGCATAATAATATTTTATGACTGCAGTATCTGCCTTTAATTCTCCTCCTAAAATTTTCATAAGAGTAGATTTACCTGCTCCGTTTGGGCCAAGTAGCCCATGAATTTTTCCTGGGCGAATTTCAAAAGAAAGGGAAATAGAAAAAACTTCTTTTTTCTCTTCTTCTTTTTGAAGTACCTGAGAAAAACTTTTTGTTAATTGATCTATGATTAATCCGATTTGCGCCATATTGTCCTCCGCAAACGTTGAAGAATTCCACTTTATATGCTGAGTTTTTCGTACCGGAAAACTCAAACGTAATGAATACAATTGAACACGCCTATAACCTCATTTGCAATAAAAACTAAGAGGCACTTGGAGATTGAGATTCTGATATACTTGCCAGATTCACTCTGGCTTAAGCGAATGTCTTCCCCTGTCGATAAGAGTTCAAATGAAAAACATTAAACATTTCCTAGATTTAATTAAAAAATCCCAACATATTGTCATTAGCACTCATATCCATCCAGATGCCGATGGCATAGGAAGTCAAATCGCCTTATGTATGGCGCTAAAAAGTCTTAAAAAAGATGCCTATTGCGTAAATGAGGAAAAACTTTTAGATCGTTATTCTTATCTTGATAACAACAACTATCTTTTATCATTTAATGAATATCAAAAAAAATGTTCTAAAATCATTCCAGACCTGACAATTATTGTAGACACCAATCATATCGCACGTATTGGCCCTAACTTAGAAAAGATAGCAGCAAAATCAAAGGACTTTATTTTTATCGACCACCATCCTTGTCCCAAGGAAGTGGCCGCTATTCATTTAATCGATACAAAGATGGCGGCAACTGGCGAATTAGTCGCAGTACTACTTGAGAAATTAGGAGTTGCTTATAATAAGGATTTGGCCTTGCCCCTTTACACTGCCATTTTGATTGATACTAATTGTTTTCGTTACCCCAACGTCACATTTCATACTCACAAAATTGTTTCTGACTTAATGCAATCTGGAGTTGCCCCTGCATCTGCTTATAATTCGATTTACGGAACAAAAAAAATTCATCATATGAAACTTTTAGGTCAAATTTTAAGTCAAGCTGAAACAAACAAAGATGAATCTGTTGCTTGGATTACATTGACTGAAGAAATGATAAAAAAAAATAACAGTGACATTGAAGATACACATTCTTTTATTAATCATCTTCTTATTTTAGACAACGTAAAAGTCTCATGTATGTTTAGAGAAACCGGAAAATTTATTAAAGTTAGCCTTCGATCAACAGGAACAACTGATGTTGGGACTATGGCCCAAGCATTAGGGGGGGGCGGGCATGATCATTCTGCTGCAACCATAATTGAGGGTGGATTAGAAGATGTTATTAAAAACACAATTCGAAAAATTGAAATCATGTTAAAATAGCTATTCTTCAATTATTTTTGAAATGACTTGTCTTTCTTTTTCTGAAAAACTGACCCCGCCCTTACTGAGAAGGTCTTTTAGCTTTCCGATCGTCGCTGGATTGTTTGGGTCATTCTTATTAACATCCGAAAATCTTTCTTCAATTACAGCAACGTTTTCTGGATCTTCTGACGTAGAATTAGAAACTCTATCTGCCTTCATGTTTTTAGAAACATCTTTCATATTTTTACTAATTTCTACTTTTTCGCGAATTTGTTCAGGTGTATATTCTTGAGTTTCAATTTTTTTTATATGACGAGTTTTTAATTGTTCACCGTTTTTAACAACCCCTGCGCCCTCAAGACGTTTTCCATTTTTTTTTGATTTTTCCGACCCCGAAGTATCCTTGTCATTTTCTTTATTCACAACGCGGCCTTTGGTTTGTGTTTTTGCATCTACTGGTTTTGGCCAATCTTCAAAGTTAGTAAAAATATTCATTCGGCCTCGATGTTTTACTTCCATCAATGATAACGCAAACCTCACCTAATCTACACTGAGGGAAAGAGTTGCCAAAAATAGTATAGAAAAATACTCGGCATATACTCCTCACATTTGAATTTTCCAAACTGGAATTAAGCTTTATATGATGAGAAGATTATAAAATGCGCTCTGATATTCATCATGAGATTGAGTCTGCCCAATCCGTTCTTTTTGATATGGATGGAACAATATTTGACACTGAACCATTACATGCAAAAGCACTTATGTTAGCACTAAATGAATTTGGAAAAAAATTTACAGAAGATGAACTGCATCACCGCTTCTATGGAAAAACGGATACATCCGTTTTTCAAGAGCTGCTACCAGATACTTATAATCGTGATTATCCAACATTTCAAAAGATAAAAAACAAAATCCTTATCAATATATTTGATCAACTCACCATAGACCAAAAAAAAGAATACACCGCCATTGGATTACAAAAATTTCTGCAATCCTTGCGAAGATCTGGAAAGAAAATAGCATTGGTAAGTTCAAGCGAACAAGAGATTGTGGAACATACTCTGCAAACTTTTTCTCTAACTTTATTTTTTGATATTATTATTGGCAGAAATGGCACTCATCTTAATAAACCCAACCCTTCTCCCTATTTTAAGGCCATGCGACACTTTAAGACCCTGAGTAAAAATACTCTTATCTTTGAAGACTCACCTTCAGGCCTTAAATCGGCCCATTCCACTGGAGCAGTTGTTATTCAAAGCTTGTGTTTTAATCGAGGAGAATTGTCAGATTTAAATCTGGAAAAAATATTTACCAATGGAAAAACCCCAAAGAATATAAAACAATTTGATCATCTACTCGTTGAACATACTAATCCTCATTCAACTTTCAAAGATATAGATTAAAATCCTTTAACTTTTTTTTACCTTTCAAAGTGCTAGTAATTTTTTTCCCTTTTTAACCGTAATACATAAATAAATTTATCACCCCATAAATTTAAAAAGTCTCAAGCTAGAGACAAAGGGTCAGGTTCTTATGTGTTTAAATGAAATTAAAAAAAAAGGCGGTGAATTACTTAAAATTCCTTTTTTATTAGGAGTGATTGGCACCTCATTTTTTTCTGCTTCATGTGGAAATGGACAAAAAGTGAATTTAGAAATTCCTGGAGTAACAGGGCCAACAGTAACCTTAATAGAAAATAAAGTTCTTATTTCCGCCGTTTTTGAAAATGTAGTAATTGATGTAGGGCTTCGTTATAGCATTCCGAAATACCCCAATTCTTATTTAGAAA
>JAHEZZ010000179.1 GCA_023250815.1 Bdellovibrionales bacterium | reverse complement strand
CTGGCAAAACTTTGATTATCGTCAACACTGCCAGCAAATGCGGATTCACACCACAGTATAAAGGACTGGAAGAACTTCAGCAAAAATATCAATCTCAAGGATTAATCGTTTTGGGATTTCCCTGCAATCAATTTGGCGCCCAAGAGCCAGGAGCGGAAACTGAAATCGCTTCTTTTTGCGACCTCAATTACAATATTTCATTTCCCCTCTTTTCCAAAGTAGAGGTCAACGGCGATGGAGCTGATCCGATTTATAAATTTCTCAAAAAAGAGGCCCCCGGACTTTTAGGTACCGAAGCAATTAAATGGAACTTCACCAAATTCTTAATCGATAAAAATGGCCAGGTAATTAAGCGCTATGCTCCTACTGACTCTCCAGAAGCGATAGGCAAAGAACTCATTTCTTTTCTTTAAATAGAACAAAATTGCTAAAGAAAATTTATCAAGTTTAACTTCACAGTTTATTAGCCGAAGCGTTTTCATGACAAATAGACAATTAATAAAAATAAATGAACGACATAAAAATACTAGCGCGGATTCAAATGTTCATATCCACCCCTGTCGAAAAAACCTTCACTATGCAAGAAGATTTTTTCATATGGGAATGGGAGTATCTGTGGCCCTGCTTTATGGCCTTTTTTTAGATCATAATCATGCTGTTTCTTTGCTCGGAACAATTTTATGCACCTTCTATGTGTTTGAACAAATACGAATCAATTATCCGGAATATTCTCAAAAATTTGGAAAAATTACTAAAACTATTTACCGTGCAGAAGAAAAACTAAAAGAATCGGCGGCCATTCCCTACGTCATTGCTGTTTTATTGACCATACTCATATTTCCCAAAGTAATTGCAGTTTCTGCTATTTTAACTTTGGCAATTTCCGATCCCCTATCGGCAATTGTAGGAATCAAGTGGGGCAAAAGAAGAATTGTAGCGCATAAAAGTTTAGAAGGTTCCAGCGCTTTTTTTATCAGCTGTGCTGCCATTATCTTTCTCGTTTTCTTGGCGAAAACCCCGGAAGTTGGGCATTTTTCTCTCTGGGCACTCCTGTTTTTTTCCTTATCTTCAGCATTTTTTTGTACAGTGGTAGAAAGTTTGCCGATCCGACTTGATGATAATTTGACAATCCCTCTCTCCACATCTTTTATACTTTGGATTTTGGGATACGCTTTTAATCTTTATAATTAATTATAGCTTTAAACCAAAGCCAAGATCGATAGGCCCAGATGGGTACCTTCCCTCCTCCCAAGTAAACAGGGAATCGCGGCACCGCAATGCGCATCCAAGAAGTAGATTTATTTTTTTTGTTTTTTTGTCCGTGAATTTTCCCAGATTTTTCAAGCCTGCCAAGCTCCTGATGCAAATCCTCTAAGGTAGGGGCCCTTTCACTTTTTTCCCAAGAACTAGGATCAAATTGCAATATGAGATCTTCCATTTCTTTAGGAGAATAAAAAGAAAGAGTGAAGAGCAACCAATCCCGCAGTTTATTTCCCTGATCATTTTCATTTTTAAACATTTTATCTTTTTTACTTTTTTATAAAAAATTTCTTTTCGATTTGTATCATTTCATACAAAATGAATGAAGGACAGAGGGTAAGCCCCTCTTGTCAAGACCCCCAATGTTGAGGGGTCCGGTATTAGGTTTATATAACAATTCGATTTGGAAGCCATATATGAGATTAGTTTTTGCCCTATTAGTATTATTTTTGTTATCTCTACAAATTAACGCCCTAAGAAGTTCGGATATTGACCCCAAAGATCTAATAACAAAAAGAGAAAAAATTAAATATTAGAGTTTAAAAAATAACGGCAACTTAGCGATTTTTTATACTTATAAAAAGACCTTATGCCCATTTTTTGTGGGGGTTGGCCCTTTCTTCGTTTTTTGCCCATGAAAGACACCACAATTGACACAAAATTTCAAAAAATAAGACAAATTAAGAAAAGGGAAGCACTTAAGAGAAGGTTCTAGATCTCGCTAAATTGACCTGTTAATTCATTTGCAATTGCCTCCCTTCACCGGAAGTTTAAAATCATATTACAGATTGATTCCTTGCTTTTATCAGTTGTCCGTATGTGAGGGTGGTTCGTATGTACAATTGCAAGGTATCCCACATTGCGTAGGTTAAAAACCTATCATGTCGGTTTAATGGAGAAAGCATGAACCTTACCCAGAAGGCGATCAGGGGATTTAGGAGAATGAATTGGGAGCAAATTAAAACGCTTCGAGTTTCTGTTCTTTTTTTTCTCTGCGCCTGCAATCAAGATCAGTTCTATGAGAAACAGTATCTAGACGCCGCCGGAAAAAAATTATCGGCAGTAGGAACAGAGGCAGCAGAAACTACTCCGATCCCAACAAATGGCGTTCCAAATGTTGACCCTCTTCCTACAGGTGGCCCCATAGCAGATGCTGGCAAGCTACTTTGCAACGGAACAGGGTACAAAGAATCAAACGATAAATTTGTTCAAAACTCAGGCAAAGAAGGAAAAGTCGACATCCTTTGGGTGGTTGATGACTCAGGTTCAATGGGTAATGAACAAGAAGCTCTGGCCAAAAACTTTGACGCATTTATCGGAGAATTTATTCAGAAAAAAGTTGATTTCAAAATGGCAGTAGTCACTACAGATGCCACAGTTAAGCACAACGGAAAGATTGTCGGCAATTCTGATCAACTTTTGACCGCCGCTAAAGCAGCTGACGACGAAGTAAAGTTTATGAATGACTTTAAATCTATCGTCAATGTTGGAGTTAAAGGCTCGGGGGCAGAAAAAGGACTTCAAACATCTGAAGCATTTCTAAAAAATAATGCTGCAAATTTTTTAAGAGATGATGCTTTTTTAGTTATCGTAGTTTTAAGCGATGAAGAAGAACAGTCCACGAAGTCAGTGGATGAGTACGTCAATTACTTTAGGTCATTAAAGAGCAATCCAGGTATGATGAAGTTCTACAGTATTGTGACAACTGAACTCTCAGCAATTAAGGGGGAGACAATTGGAAGTCGTTATATTGAAGCTTCACAGAAAACCGGAGGAGTTTACTCTAGTATCAAGCAAGACTTCTATTCTACTTTAACCCATATGGGAGGAAGAATTGTTGACTTGCTAGACAGCTTTGCACTTTCAGGGATTCCTTTTAATTCCCAGTTCAAAGTTTTAGTAGATGGTAATGAGCAAAAAAATGGTTGGAGTTATGACCAACAAGCACACACCATCAAATTTGAACAAGGAAGTATCCCCGCAGAAGGATCAATCGTTGTAGTTTACTATAACGTTGCCTGTACTCTCTAACATTTTTAGGATTACAATAGAAATAGGCCCACAACCATTTGTGGGCCTTTTTTCTAGAGGTAATTCCCATGTTAAACATAGGACAAATTAAAAAATTGATTGGAGCTCTTTTTATAATGGCCCTACTGATATTTACTTCATTTCCAGTGCGTGCAGCAGAAGATGATCTCTACGATTTTCTCTGGCTTGATCCAGACAAATCAGTTTATGTTTTACAAAACAAAGAATTTCCCAAAAGCAAAACCCAATACGTCGATATTGGCTACCTCTCAAGCCTCACCCCCAATTTTCACGACTCAAGAGGGGCCAATATCAATATCGGGCATTTCTTTAACGAAGAATTAGGCGCCGAAATTATTTATAACGTATATAATAATAAAAATAATGCCTCTTATGACAACGTCAAACGCATCAATGGTACCGTTCCATTTGCCCGTAAAATAGATCAATCTTACGGAGCGGCCGCTATTTGGTCGCCCTTCTATGGAAAAATAAATACCTTTAATAAAATATATTATTTTGATTTTTATTTTGGTCTTGGCGTTTTAAAAATGAACGCCTCAAGTAATGCTACCACCGCCACCAATGTCAATGCCGATGTATTTAGTGACGAAAATTATACAGCAGGATTAGTGAAAGCTGGACTCAAATTTCACGTCAATAAAAGATTTCACTTCGTACTTGAATTTCAAAATATCTACTATCGGGCCTATGGGCCGATACAGGCGAATGGAAAAAGTTTGGAGTCAAATAGCGATGTTATTTTAAAAATGGGTATTTCAATCTAAGTGGGCAGTATGAAAATTATTTTCTTTCTAATATTTTCGCTACTCTCCTCCGCTCAAGCGGAATTTAATACAAATGATTTAAGTCGAGTCGAAGAACTTTTTAAATCACATGAGAAAGAAAAATACGAACTAATTACCTATTATTTAATTAATAATGATTACTATTTTTCAGCAGTACTTTTTGCCAAACAATTTTTAGCAGAAAATAAAGAAGTCCCTCCTCTTTTTGAGACAGCATTAGAAAAAATCATGCTAAAAGCAGGGACTGAAACATTTAGCGATCTCAATTTTGAGATATTAAAAAAACATCAAATACCATCTCTTGAACTTGCTCTTGGAATTAAATATTTAAAGAGCGATCACTTAACTGAAAGTATCAATGAACTTAAAAAAGTTCCAAAAAATCACCGCTTTTATCCAGAGTCGCTTTTAATGGAAGGAACAGCATTTCAGCTTATAAAAAAATATTCAGAAGCAGTTGAGAGTTACAAAATCTGTGTAGAAGCTGCTCATAGATTTGAATCAACTTTCAAGCATGATAAATTAAAACGATACTATGCCATCATCGCTGAAAATTGCATTATCCATCAGGCCAGAATTCTTTACAGTGAGAAAAAATATAAAGAAGCAGTGGTCGCTTATGAAAAAATTCCTAAAAATTCTTATCTATGGCCCTATATCTTAATGGAAAAGGCATGGAGTTATTATCAATTAGAGGATTATAATCGAACACTAGGACTTAATGTCACTTATAAATCTCCATTAATGGATAGCTATTTTTTTCCAGAAGCAGAAGTGCTCAACGCTCTTTCTTATTATCATCTTTGCCTATATCATGATGCTCTTAAAGTGATTGAGCAATATTATGATGTCTACCGTTTGCGAAGCGAAGAACTTCTAAAATTAGTTGAGGCCAATAAAAATTCTGAGGATTTTTTTCTCAAGATTGTTTTTGAAAATAAAAACAATCTTAAGAATTCATTTTTGGGTAAACTCTCTACTCA
>JAHEZZ010000178.1 GCA_023250815.1 Bdellovibrionales bacterium | reverse complement strand
TTTGTAATTAGAACACGTCCCAATGAGTAGTATAAACTAGGCCGCTTTTTTAACTGTCAATTTTATCAGCCCCTGAGACATAAGAACTTGTGTCTTCTTGTCACCATTAACCCAATTATCGCTCTTGTCTTTAACCGAATAACGGCCATTTCTTTTTTTCCAGATAGTGTACTCCGCAGTCTTTTTGACCTGAGTATACTTCGCAACTTTTTTACCATCGGCAAGCTTCAGTACAGTATGCTTGCCCTTCGCAATCTTCTTCACTTCGACTTTGGCAACATGCTCTTTTGGCGCCTTGGCCTCTTTCGTCGCACCTGCCTTTGATTTTTTTTCTGTTTTTTCCGGTGCTTTCTTTTCTTCTGCCATACTCTCCTCCTTAAGGTTAGGCGATTTCAGCTTCAATACTAGAATGCCAAATTAAAAAAAATAAGAAAGAGATTTAAGCTTTAATAAATTACTCTACTACTTGCCCTAATTTAGTTTTTTATTTTTATCACAATCAGCAAGACACTGATAAAGTTTGCTATTTTCGTACTTGCTATAACTGATAGTGCATTTCTCTTTGCAAATATTGTATTTTGATTCTACATAAGCATCCTTGGCCGTTGAACAAGAAAAGAATAAGGGAATCCCGAGTAAGCTCATTAAAAAGACCATTGGATACTCCAAAATAAAAATAACTCTTATCTTCTCTATTCTAAAAAAGTTTGGAGCATACGGTAAGGGTAAGAAATTTACCTATGCCACCCATCATTGAGTTTTCCGGCCAGGAAAACTCAAACGTGAAGAGTATATTTCTAAAAAATTATAAGCTGACTGCTTCCGTCGGGCGGAAAACTTTAAAGAATTTACCATTGACCTTCATATTGATGGTTTTATCTGGCCCGTAAATTTCTGCTTTCTGGTCTTCAAAATCTGTAACTTGAGAAGTTAAACTCAATGTACAGTTGCCATTTGCCCAAACGACAACTTGAGAAAGCTCACCACCTCGATAAATAACTCTACCATTTTGTGCACAATTATTGAGCGCCATTCGCCCCAAGTAAAGTTCTGCAAGGTCATCCATCTTTACAGAAAGAATAGGAAGTGAACTATAATTTCTAAACTCTTTTAAAGTTCTTTTAATCCATAAAGAAACCAAGCTGTCTTGATTCCCACCATAGTTAAATACCCGCATATTTGCTTGGTGAAACATATAGGCCGCCGATTGATAATTTAAAAGGTAAGTCACATTTCTTTCATTTTCACTAGTAAAAATATCATCAAAATATAAATCCCTTTTAAACATTCCACCATGAATTGAATTAAACAAATCAGTTATCTCTTCCGGTATTGATGTTTGATAATAAATATCAGTAGCATAGCGAGGCATAATCAAAATACCATCAGAGCCATTAATTCCCTGAGTGGTATAATAGGCAGAATGCGGATTCGAAGGTCGCTGCTTAATAACAGACATATCGTTGACAATATTTTTAATTCCATTTTTTTTCATCGCTTCAAGGGCCTGTCCATTATAAAGTCCAGAAATATGAGGAGTGACCAAGGAATTTGGAGAAAAATATTTCCACGCTCCACTCATAAGACCTTTGGAAACAATAATATTATTTTTAAGTTCACCATCTGCATCTTGAAATTTAATCTTATTTAAATCTCGATGAGTGTAGGTATGGCTCACCCAAAAATAATCGGCAATTCTTTTTCTTGCTGCTTTATAGAGTGAATCATTCTCATAACCGCCATTTTCAAATATTCCTTGTCCATTAAAAGCATACTCAATTCGATACTCGGGATTTCTGGTAAGTGTTTGGATCTCATTTGTTCGTTGATTGGCGAAATGCTCAAGATCATAGGCAGACATACGAAATTTTTTTCGGCTATTAAATGATTTCGAACTAGTCTTCATGTCTGTCTCGAGAAACAGATCATCAACCTGAACATTTAAATAAACCCTTCTTTTACCAAGAAATGTTCCCCGGGTAAGCCAAGAGATCCATGCAGGAGCAAGAGCAAAAGTTGGGGCCTGCTCCAGACCTTGAGAATAAAATAAATGCAGCTGTTCACGGCCATCAGCAAGCTTAAAAACAGTTGCCGCAACTGCTCTACCCACTACCCCGCTGGCATAATTACCGTAGTAAGCAAAAGGTTTATGGGCCCTGGAATTATTGATTTTGGCCAAAGAATGCCATGAATACCGAAGTGGTACCGTCAAATTATTGGGCAGAGAAGAATCTAATTTTGAAAATTCTTGATCTAAAATGATAGAGTCAGGAGTATCAGAAGGAATTCCGACAAGGCTTAAACCTTCAAGAGTTGCGGGGTCAGAATTTAGAGAAATTCTTCTCACATTATATTTTGCTTCATAATTTTTAAGCTGAATCAACTGATCGCTAGTCAAACCGGGGTATTCAATTTTTTTAGTCCTGACCATTAAATTTTGGTCGGTAAAAATGATCCCGTAGTACATCCCTGCGGCATCGCTAGATTCTAATTGTAGATTTCCACTGTTATAACGTTGGCCATCTTTATTTGCTAAAACCAAGGTATCAAATGGAATCTGATGACCTCGCAGTACTTGCTTTGCCACCTCAAGATTAGGGGAGTCTATGGCCTCGGCTTTTGGAGTAATGATTAAAACTCTCATGTTAACTGAAATATTTTGATCGCCAAGGGCCTGAAATGACGTTAGACCAAAAAAGACAATGGCCCAATATTTTGACATTTTTCTAGTAATTTCCATTTGTTAGTCCTATTTTAGATATAAGCTTGCACAATTTTAACATACTGCACAATTCTGATCAATTATAATTGGTAGAATGAGTATTAAAATCCAGCATTATAAAATTAATACTAAAGAAAATAAATTTAAGTTCGATAACTATTTGTAACCCCAATAAGGAACGCAATATGCACTTTTTAAAACATTTATATGGGCAATTTAAGGCCCAAATATTTACGGGGCCAGACTCGAGATTTCAACTCAAAACTTGTCTGCAAATTGCACTTGCTCCACTCATTGCCTTTACTTTCACTGGAATTATTTTATGGATTTTTCTAAATATGGTTCATATTTTCTTTGAATCGAATGGACTTATGGTTCACCAAGATCTTCGAGAGGCGTTCTTTGATGCAATTTTAGAGGAGAGCTATTATATTGTTCCTTATATGGTGGTTTTTACCACTGCTCTATTTTTTCTTGGTTACTATATTTCTAATTTACTACTGAGACCCTTTAAGTTTATTTCTGATTACACTCTCAAAATTTATCAATCGCCAAACGAAACGTTTGTATCAAACACTGTTAAGGAATCAAAACTTCCTACCAGTCTTGGAATCAAGTTCTTCCATTATTTAAATGAATCCAGAAAAATGAAAAAAATTTCACCAATTGTAATTGAAGATCAGTATACACAAATAGATCGCTCGATATTTGATGCTCCTTTCATTTTTTATTATGTTATATTTTTAATTTTACCGTGTGCTATCGCAACTTGGGGCCTTTATCTTTTTACCCTTGATATGCATGAGCGAATTGTCGGTCTCTCTCTCTCTCTCTTAAAAACCCATTCTTACTCTCTTATTCATTTTTTAAAAAAACAGGAAGAAACTTTAGATTATGTCATCATCCTTGCTGGCTCAATCTTAAGTTTATCTTATATTTTTGTTGGAAAAATGATTATTTCGAAAGTAAATAATGTCAGCTATAGCTTTTTTAAAACCATGCGTGATTTTATGCAAGGCAATTTTAATGCCAGAGTTGTTCTTAAAGAAGATGATCCATGCCACAATTATGCTGATTCTTTTAATAATCTTCTAGAACACGTTATCCATCAAGAGTCCAATGAGATTGACTGGAAAAGCCGCAGGCAGATTCTGAAAAAAGACAAAGTCGCATAATGGCCATCTTTTAGCGATGAGAAAAGAAAATATTATTGAACTCTTTAATATGGGTTTCAATCTCATCTCTTATCTTTCTAAAGCTATCAAAAGTATCAACAGGGTCTTCAACATCCCAGTGAAGACGTTTTGACGATTTTAGCAAAATCTGTGGACAGACTTCTTGCTCACAAAGAGTGATCACAAAATCAACATTTTTTTGATCAACTTCATTTACATTTTTTGAAATATATTTAGAAATATCAATCTTCTTCTCTCTTAAAACATGAACTGCAAAAGGATTAACGACTGTAGGGTCAGTGCCTGCACTTTGGATTTTAAATTTATCACCCAAGATATTTTTCGCCAAACCTTCGGCCATTTGACTTCTCGCAGAGTTATGAACACATAAAAAAAGAATTGAAATTTGCTTATCAGGAACTTTGCGATCATAGATATGACGTACATCCTGGCCTGAAACACAAAAAACAGTATGCTCGGCGATACTGGCCACATGGTCTGCAAGTCTTTCTAGGTTTTTAGAAATAAAAATAAGACTTAATGCCTGCTCAATATTTTGGGTATTTCCTCCCATGTAGGTAAAAAGTTCGCGAAGAATTTGATCGTGAAGAGCATCCACATTGTCGTCTCTCCGAATGACATCAAAGGCCATCATCATATTATCAGTGACAAATGAATTGATTGCATCCTTGAGCATTTTTGAAGCCTCTTCACTCATTCTTGGAATATCAATGAGAGGCTTGAGAGGTGGTCTTTGAATATAAATGTCTGCGCTTCTGCAAATATTAACGACTTGATCACCAACTCTTTCTAGTTCATTATTTATTTTAATGACTCCAATAATTTGTCGCAACTGATTGGCGAGTGGTGAACGACGGGCCATTACTTCTAAGCATTGCTGATCAATTTGCAAATGCTGATCGTTTATTTGAACCTCTCGTTCATAAACTTTTTTAAAATAACTTCGATCATTTTTGGTGAGTCCAAAGATTGCCTCATCCAAGGAATGTAAAATATCATCTTGCATCTTCAAAATTAAATTTTTTAACTCTTTAATTTCTTTGTCTATTGTTCGTTCCATATTTTCACCAATAAAAATCAGCCAAAATGGCCAGTAATATATTCTTCTGTAAGTTTTTTTGAAGGGCGTGTAAAAATATTTTTAGTCTCACCAAATTCTATAAGCTCACCCATAT
>JAHEZZ010000177.1 GCA_023250815.1 Bdellovibrionales bacterium | reverse complement strand
GAGGAAATAGTTTCTGCGGCAGTTGAAGCATGGACCACTTTTACTGATCAGAGCGGAGCTGTTAAAAGATTATGTTCTCGAGATTGGGCCAAAATCCCGAATTAATTTTTGCGATTGGTATGACGTAGTGGGCGTCAACAAACTCATTTGTGAAGAGGAAGGAAATCCCCATCATTGCTACGGCCCAGGTAAAATTGAAAGCGCTTTACACTCAGCATTTTATCCAGGTACCTATCCCTTTATAGCTGGAGGCCTGGCGAAGGTTGCAGGCACTCTATGCTTTTATCTCATTAAGACCCATGCCTTCATGGATGGCAACAAACGTACGGCCGCTATTATGGCAATCACTTTTTTAAATCAACATGGCCAGGATCTCAGTTATCCTTTAGATGAAGAAAAAGACACCAATTCTTTGGCCCAGATCATTGATGACTGCGCCGCTGGAAATGTCACGAAAGAGCAATTGGCCGATTGGTTTGAATTACATAAATCTAAAATTGAAGTATAAAACAAATCTTGGGATACTCAACGTTGATCACAATATAATTTTAATATAGGAATTATGACTGATGATTATCCAAGCTGTTTTTATTTTTTTTTGAATAGTTTCATTGTCGGCAACACCCCACCCACTCAGTATTAAAAAAGTGCGAAGGGTATACCTATAAAAATTACCCGATTAGGCCTCAAATCTCTTTATAAAAATTGAAAGTGCTTTAAAATGCCTGGATGATTTTAATATTTTTCTTGCTCTGGCAAATGACCATTCTTGAGGCCAAGAATATCGAATCAATTTATCTGCAAAAAAATGCCGATCAATGGTGTCCAACTGGTATGGTTTGGGGAAAACGGGACTTTAAAAATTTAAGAGAGCGTGTCTTAAATATGAAATTTTCTCCTCGCTGTATTTGGGATACCATTTTAAAAGATGCTGAAGATTTAAAAGGCAGCGTGCGTGGTTTTTCATTTGCTTCCCCTATTGCTGTTGGGCCCATTGCCAATATTGGAGGGGGCAGTGAATTAGTGGTTATGAAAAACGATGCTGAAAATCTTTTGGTGGCACAAGTTCGCTATCGCCATTTGAGTGTTGATATTTCTTTGCCTATTGGAGGAGGACTTTCTCAATCGGTTATTTTTGGCGATTGTAGCGACGATATTGATTCTTATTTAGGTTGGTTTGAAACTTACGTGGCCTTAGCTAAAAGCCGAAATAAAGGCAGAGATGGGATTGTTCCCTTTCAAAGAGATCTCACAGGGTGCGAGTCAATTAGCTCAATTCGTGGCCTTAATAGTTCCATTGTCGGAGTTGGCGTGAGTTATTATGAGCTGCTCGATGGGCCCTATTTAATTTATGGCCCTGGCGTTCAAGATCTTATCGATCATTTGGAAAAACTTTAAATTGTTCATCTTGCGTTTTGGACTTTTCTTGATAGGTGTCTAAAAATGTCCGGACTTTTCTTGACACCTGTCTAAAAATGTCCATAATAGGGATATGGAAAGATTTTTAAAACAACAAATCACTCAAGATTTAGAAGAGAAAATGGTCTTTATGGCCGGGCCAAGACAGGTAGGAAAAACAACCCTTTCAAAATCACTTTTTAAAAAAACTGATTACCTCAATTGGGATATTGATCAAGATCGCAGTCGCATTTTGGCCAAGGAATTTAATGCTGCCGATTTATGGATATTTGATGAAATACATAAATTTACCAGATGGAGAAATTATCTTAAGGGACTTTATGATAAAAAGGGCGTAGATCAAAAAATCTTGGTCACTGGTAGTGCCAAGTTGGATATTTTAAGAAAAGGTGGAGACAGTTTGCAAGGGCGCTATCATTTTTTACGCTTGATGCCTTTGACTTTTAAAGAATTGAAAATGAAAAACCAAAATGATTTGAATACTCTTTATCATTTGAGTGGTTTTCCTGAACCTTTTTTTAGAGGCAGTAAGGAAAAAGCAAATCGTTGGTCACGCTTTTATCGCGAACGATTAGTCAGAGAAGAAGTTGCTTCAAATGAACAATTCTTAGATTTAGGAACTATCGAAATTATTATTCACAGACTACCTGAATTTGTCGGAGGACTTTTCTCTCTAAACTCTTTAGCAGAAGATATTCAAGTTGCTCACAAAACATTGAGTAAGTGGATGTCGTCACTAGAAAGGCTTTATGCTATTTTTAGCATTTCTCCTTTTGGTGCGCCTAAAATAAAGGCCATTAAAAAGGCGCAGAAAATTTATTTTTATGATTGGAACTCTATCATAGATGAAGGCGGGCGTTTTGAAAATTTTTTGGCCGTGCATTTATTAAAATGGATTTTTTTTGAACAAGATACCAAGGGCCGAAATTTAGAGCTCAGATATTACCGCGATAAATACCAACGTGAAGTTGATTTTGTAGTTTGCGAAAACAATCAACCGATTATCTTTATTGAGGCCAAATTAAATATGACTAAAAGCACTCAGGGCCTAAAATTTTTAAAGTCACGTTTCCCCAAGGCCAGGGCCTTGCAAGTTTATTTTACAGCAAAAAAAGAATTTAGTGATGCTAACGCCATCGAACATATCTCTGTGATTAAGCTTTTGAACGAATTGGTATAAGCTATTTGTATACTGGGATCAGTATAAATTCTAAAGGCGATGAATCAAAGTAGGCGAGGCCTGCATGGTGGGGTAGAGAATAATTTCTTCGATATTGACGTGTTTGGGGCGATCAAGGCACCAAGCAATCACTTCGGCCACATCATGGGCAGAAAGCGGTTTTAATCCTTGATATACTTTTTTTGCTTTGTCTTTATCTTGTAACCTGACTTCGCTAAATTCAGTTTCCACCATACCAGGGGAAATTTCGCTGACACGAATATTTTTTCCCAGAAGATCAGCTCTGAGGGATTGAGAAAAAGCGTGCACGGCGTGCTTAGTGGCGCAGTAGACATTGCCCCGAGGATAAACATGATGGCCCGCCACTGATCCTAAATTGATAATATGCCCAGAATCTTTTTTTATAAAATGGGGAAGGAGTAAAGATGAAAATAGCATGACACCTTTGATATTGACGTCGATCATTTGATCCCATTCATGACTTTCAACCTGATCAAAAGTTTTGAGTCCGACTGCCAGGCCGGCATTGTTAATGAGCACTTCGCACTTTGAAAGTAGATCACAATTTTTTTGGGCCCAGCTGATAATGTCTGCAGTTTTAGTGACATCAAGATTGAAGCTATAAACTTTTGATCCTAGCTCTTGACATTTTTTATGGGTCAAAGAAAGGCGATCAGATCTTCTGGCAATTAAAATTAATGGGATTTTTTTCTCCGCCAAGAGAAGAGCACATGCTTCTCCAATTCCACTACTTGCTCCTGTAATTAAAATCATATTAATCCTTTTTTTTCTTGGAGAGAGTTGTCATCTCTTTTCATAAATTCAATTAATGGCCTATAGTTTTTTAAGTCGGCCTTACAAAGCGCCAAAATATAATCATGTCACGCAAAAGATTTTTTTCATGGTTATCCCGTGAATAATTCCAGACTATAAATAGTCTATTCTTCATCGTAAAATTGCTCAATGAAAATTTTTTTATGTCGATAGGTCTTTACCATGCTGAAATTTATAATATTTTTTAGCGCTTTAATGAGTTTTCGCCCGGCCAAGGCGGAAAATAAAGAATTATCCTACATGGAAACTCAATCTTACAGCTCTAAGTTTAAAGGAATTAGTTGGATTACCGAATGGCCAGGAAGGCAAAATAGAAAGTGCAATCCTGAAGACCTGAAAAATAAATATGAAAAATGTCTACTTGAGGTTGCCCTGGCCCATTATAAATCTCAAATAAATAAAATTAAACAAGAAGCTAAAGAGATCTGTAATCTTAAATATAAAAAACTAGGGTGTCATTTTGTAAAGATTGAGGATAATTGTCAGATTATGATGGGTACAAATCTTTTCGCCGTTTGTGCTCCAATTGTGAGTATTACTTATAAATTTGTGGTTGGAGAAATTGATCCTAAAAACGATTCAAGTTACCGTGCGGGGAAAGAAACAATATCCACTGAAGCAGAAGCAAAAATTTTTAGCAGATCAGGTTCTAAGGTTAACGAAAAATGATTTTATCAATTATTATTAGGCCCTTGATTGCAGTGCTTTTTTTGCCTCGATCTGTTGCTTTGCCACTTGTTCGTTTAATGTCCAAAAATCATAGAAGACTCCCAAACCCAAAAGTCCTAAAGTTAAAAGCCAAATTATTCCGCTAATTGGTTTGCCGATATAAAAGCGGTGTACTCCAAAATAACCTAGAAATGTTAAAAAAATCCAGGCCAGAGAATAATCGAGTGGGCCATCGGGGTATTTAAAATCTGCTTCTCTCTCCATTCCTGGAATAAGAAAAAAATCGATAAGCCAACCAATGCCAAAAACTCCAAAGGTTAAGGCGTAAAGAGTTCCGGTGATGGGTTTGCCAAAATAAAATCGGTGAGAGCCGGTAAATCCAAAAATCCAAGTGATATAACCGACAAAAAGAGAATGAGAATCATTAATGCGCCATTTGTTGTCAACTTTGGTGATTTTCATAAAAATTTTCCTTTAAAATTTAAAATAATTTTCCATCACATGCATGACGTTGGTTCCTTCTCTGACACTTGAAGAGGTGTGATGATAAATAACTATTCCATCAGTGCAGGCCTTTACTGGAGTGAGATGTTTGGCCTCTTTAAAATTAAGAAGCTCAAAGAGAATATCATTTTGTTCAAAAAATTCGCCGGGTTTTTTTCGATAATTAATCAGTCCGCCAGAAGGAGAGTAATAGCGGCGATAATCTTTTAGTAAGCACCAGTATTGTTCTTTGGGGTTATCGTGGCCCTTGCCCCATTTTTTAACATCGCCAAGTTCGCAAACTCCTTTGCTTGCTAGATACTGCAAAAGTCTAAATGTTTGTGTTTTGGCATGGGCCAAATCTAAAATCTCCTCGCTGCCAAGTTCTACTGTGAAGGAGTCAAAATGATTGTTTAGATTTCTCCCTTGATTGGCAAATTCTAGATATAATCCTACCCACGGAGAAAAACAGGCCTCATCCATCGCTCCGGCAAATTCAGAGGGGATTACTAAAATAAAA
>JAHEZZ010000176.1 GCA_023250815.1 Bdellovibrionales bacterium | reverse complement strand
CCTCAAGTTGACACAGTATTGAAATAAATATTTTTAAATGATGGCAAAAAAAGCACGGTTGAGGGGAAAATAATCGATATTTCGATAAACTAATGGCATAATTTTTTTATGGGTGACAAAAAAGAAATATACCACGACCTGTTTACTTTTCACCTACTCAGGCCGTGCATGCCTCTTCTCATACTGATTTTTTCGAACTGGAAAACTCAGGCGTGAGGACTGTAACTATTGGTTTTTTTGACTCAGGTATTGGCGGGTTATCCATTCTTCCTCACGTTATGAAAGAAATTCCCGGGGCCATTTGTTATTATATTGCCGATGATTATTTTGCGCCTTATGGGCAAAAAGAAAGTGAATTTGTCATTCAGCGTTCAATCTTTTTGACAAAAACTTTGCTTTTTTTTAATGTCGATTTAATTGTTGTCGCCTGCAATACCGCTACCGCAGTGGCGATTAATCAGCTGCGAATTCATTTCCCCTCTATCCCCTTTGTCGGAGTTGAACCCTATATTAATATTTTAAGTAAGGAAAACTTTTTAAAAGATGACAAAATTGGTGTGCTCTCTACAACCCTAACTTCAAAATCGGAAAGATTTAAAAAATTAAAAGAAGAGAAAGATCACGATAATCGCATTGTTTCTTATGCCAGTGAGAACTTGGCAATGTTAGTTGAAGAATGCTTTAAGGAAAGGAAGATTGGCCTTAATATGCGCATAAGGATTGAAGAGGAAGTTGCTTTTTTAAAAAAAGAAAAACTTAATTATCTCATTCTTGGATGCACTCACTACTCATTGATTAAAAAAAGCTTAGAAAATATTTTGAATTTAACCGCCATATCACCTTGTGAAAATGTTGCCAAAAGAGTAGCTGGCCTAATTAAAGCAGTTTCTTTTTCTGCTGATGTTGGCCCCAGTAAGACATTTTATTTTGTGCAAAGTTCGGCCTGTCATAAGCTTCAATGTCAAATTGCTTCGCCTGATTTTAGCTTTGAAAAATGGGATATTGATCAAATTCCTTTTCTCTGATGGCCAAAGTTTAAAAGTCATGAAAAAATTTAATTTTCCAGGAGAATTTGATGTCCAAAATTAAAAATATTTTTGCCCGACAAATTTTAGATTCACGGGGAAATCCGACTGTGGAAGTTGATCTTTTTACGGCAAATGAAAATAGAGGTAGAGCGGCGGTACCCTCAGGGGCCTCTACTGGAACACACGAAGCTTTAGAGCTAAGAGACGGCGATAAAACAAAATACTTAGGAAAGTCAGTTCTAAAGGCGGTTGAAAATATTAATAAAAAAATACTTCCACTCTTAAAGGATAAAGAAGTAAGCGATCAAAAAATTCTCGATTTATGTATGATTGAAAGTGATGGGACGGAAAATAAATCAAAGCTTGGGGCCAATGCTATTTTGGGTGTGAGTATGGCAATTGCCAGGGCCGCAGCACTCGATCTTAAACTTCCGCTTTATGTTTATTTAAGAGAAAAGTTAAACATTCCAAATGGGTATTCGGGATATTTAATGCCGGCCCCTCTTATGAATATTATTAACGGCGGGGCACACGCTGCAAATAATTTAGATATTCAAGAATTTATGATTGTACCTCATCTTAAGAGTACTTTTGCTGAAAATTTAAGGGCCGGAGTAGAAGTTTTTCACGCATTAAAAGAAGTACTTAAGAAAAAAAATCACAGCACAAATGTAGGAGATGAAGGGGGATTTGCTCCCAATCTCAATTCTCATGAGGAGGCGATCGAATGCATTTTAGAGGCAATAGCGAAGGCCGGTTATCGCCCTGGTATCGATCTCTCGATTAGTTTAGACTGTGCTGCTAGCGAATTTTTTAAAGATGGAAAATATCAGATGCAGGGGAGAGTTTGGTCAAGCACTGAGATGATCGATTATTACCAAAATTTGATGAAAAAATATTCGCTTTATTCAATTGAAGATGGATTAGCGGAAGATGACCACCAGGGTTGGAGCGAAATGACCAAAAAAATTGGCAAAGAGGTTATGCTGGTAGGTGATGATCTTTTTGTAACTAATAAAAAAATTTTTAAAAAAGGAATTGAGAACAAGGAAGCTAATGCCATTTTAATTAAATTAAATCAAATTGGAACCTTGACGGAAACTTTTGAAACTCTAGATTTGGCGAATAAGAATAAATACAAAACGATTATTTCACATCGTTCCGGAGAGACTGGCGATAGCTTTATTGCCGATTTGGCGGTGGCCTCTGGCAGTGGCCATATTAAGACAGGATCAGCAAGTCGATCAGACCGCTTGGAAAAATACAACCAATTATTGCGGATTGAGGAAGAATTAAAAAATTGTCCTTATCATTTGGTGAGAAATTAATTTGCGCCATTTTTTTATAGGGTCGACATTTTCTAACCATCTTATGGAATGTCGAAAGATCGAAACTTTTCGATCGATGTATGATTGTCAATATTCTTATCTGAATAATACTCACTTAACTTTGCTTCCCCCTTTTGCTATATTAGATAATCATACTGGTGAACTTGTCGAAATTTTGACGGACCTGCTAGATTCTTATTTGCTGAATATAAATGAGGCTTCGTTTATGCAATTTACCTCGATAGATTTTAGGCCAGGTAAAAAGGGAATTGTTTTTTTAAGGCCAAGTGGCAACGATGAACTTTTTCATTGTCAAGAAGCGATGGTTGAGGCCTTGCTTGATTTGGGGGCCAGTTTTAAAATCAAAGGACAAATTCAAGCGGCCAGAAAAGGTATGGGCCCAAGGCCAACTTTTACTCCTAGTTTTTTTGAAATGGCCTTGCCAATGGCCAGAAGTTCTGATCCCCTGATTATAAAAAAGGCCATTGATCGAGCTTTACATGAATTTCAATTACCCATTCATTTGCAGATCAAGGACATATCACTTTTTGAAAAACTCCCAGGAAGTTGGCCAGTGAAAAAGAAATTTTTTAGTTTTGAGAACAAATCAGATAGCGAAATAAAAAATTATTTTGAGAGTTAATTTATGACCAATAAGAGATTGCTATTTTTTTTAATTTTAATTTTTAATTGTGCTTTTGTATGGGCAGCTGATGAAGAAGATGATGTAAGTTCAGATGAACCATTAGAACCGTCATTTGAAAGCTCTAGGAGTGAGACAACTCCTCCCTCTGTGGAAGAGGCCTCCAAGAAATTAAAAGACGGTGTCAATAAAACTCAGGAACCAATTGTTTTAGAAAATGGCGGAGGTGAGCAAAGTAAAAAGATAGCGAAATTAAAAAGTTCACATCCCGCCCTTCGTCCTCTGGCCAGAACAATGAAAAATAACGGTTATGAAATAGAGTACTTTTTCTCTCGGTTTAATAGCACTTCAAATCTCAATGAGGATGGCAGCGAAACGGCGCTACCAGCTGGTGTCTTTTTTAATAAAACTGATCAGCAGCTTATTTTTAGGTATGGCTATAGCAGTGAGGTGGAGTTTAGATTTGGCGGAAAATACCGCATGATTTCCGCTAATAATTCCACCAATGATGTGGCCAATAATGGTTTAGAATCAATAATGGTGGGAATTCGCTATGGACTTGTTCAGGGCAATTGGCTTTACGCCATTGATTTGGAGGCGGGCAAAACGGCCTACGATACCAGCGATTATACTACTGGCCGCGCACCTTTAAATGAAATTGTTTTAGGTGATGATGGCACATTTTCGAAGATTGGCCTGCAAATGAGTTTGCAGCGAACTGATATTCATATTCTCAATTTTTCCGGGCATTTTCAAAATTTAGGCCGTAATCTTTCTCAAGAACTTCCCTATCATTTTGATAGCACTTGGGTCTGGTCAGCGGCGGCGATTTCCCTCGGAGTCGACGGTATTTATTCTTTTAAGCTAGATAAGGACGCTGATGATCTAAGTCATCGGCCAGTGCGCGCTACTTCTCCCACTAAACTTTTTAATAGCGTGAATAGAGAAATAATTACTCCTTATGTGGGTTTAAAATTTGTCTGGGGAAAATGGGCCTTGGGTGGAGCTTTTGGGCAAGTGATAAAAGGAATTTCCACAGACAGAGGTAGCGAATTTAGGGTGAGTGTCACTTGGAATAATTACGGAGAGACGGAAGAGCAGGTAAAAGAAAATAAATTTAAGGAATATAATATTGATGCTCAAATCGTCAAAGTCTCGGCAAGGGGAACATTTATAAAAGTTGATCATGGCCTGGCCCAAGATGTGGAAAAAGGCATGCGCTTTGATATTTTTAAAACAGATTATTTTGGAGAAAATGTATTGATCGCTTCTGGTTTTGTTTATGAGCTCGGTAGTGATTGGGCAATTATTAAAATTTCTCGCATGTACCGGGATATCCCCATTAAAAAAGGTTTTGCCGCCAGAGCAGAATAGTCGGACAATGTCCTAATGATCTTTGAAAATAAAACTGTTGTTGGGAAGAATAAATAAGTTATTATTAAGATATACACTTTAATTAAGAGAGGTATACCCGCAGCAGTTTACTTGAAAAGCAAAGTGCCAAGGGTATAAAAAGCAAAGGGCCAATATATGTTTAGGTTAAGGGCAATTTTTAGAACTTTTTTTTTATTATCTTTTTTCTTACTGCAAAATTCTTGGGCAAAAAGTTTTACCAGCCAGTATGCCGAGTTTGAGCTTCCCAATGGTTGGGTGTGCTCACTTGAGGGAACAGAATGGGTTTGTCAGAGTGAAAATAAGGATAGGCAAAAAGAAGCGATTATTATTCTTGCGGCAAAAATTAGAGGTGAGCAGGACTCTCTCGATGGTTATACCACCTATTTAAAGGCGCCTAAGAGTTTTACCTTGCCGGGGGGAAAGAGTCAGGTTTCTGAAGCAAAATATACTAAAATGGAAAATATAAATAACCAGCAATGGGTAGATTCTCTTCACCTTGCCAGCGAAGTTCCAGGTTTTTACACTCGCTACCTTGCCACCATCAAAGAAGATTTAGGTGTGGCAGTTACTTTTTCTGTGGGCAAGGATTTTTACGATTCTTATAAAGGTGTTTTTGACAAAATCATTGCTACTCTAAGAGTATTTAGACAAGCAGGTGGGGATGCTTCAAAGTTTGCACTTAAAAGTAAGGACGATAATCTCCTAGAGAACTCAACATTAATTCCCG
>JAHEZZ010000175.1 GCA_023250815.1 Bdellovibrionales bacterium | reverse complement strand
CCCACCTGCAAATTTAACCTACTCGTCCTATGAAAATAAGCCCTCAAATCGAAGGGGTTTTTGCCCACATCGTCCGTCACATTAAATTAAGGGATCGAATAATGAATTTTTTCAAAAATAAAATAAATACCAAGCTAAAAAGCAATCCATTAATAATTTGTTTACCGATACTATTTAAAAACATACCGTTAATAAATGCTTAAGAAAAATTTGATCTTTATTATTACTCTATTTATTTTCGGTTGTTCCACTGTGACTACTGGGCCTGTCGATAACGATATTGACGATACTCCCATTCAGACTGTTGATGTGCCTTTAAAATATTCTGACTCAATTCTAGAAATTAAAAATATCGAAAAACAAATCGAAAGATATGAACCTTCCCTTCAGTCCCCCATCACCATTCATAATAAAGATCAAGAGCGCTATTTTTCTTATATTGAAGCTTATGATGCTAAAGTTCAGGAGCAAGAAGATCAGGCCATCGAATTAAAAAAAACTGGAAGGCTAGAATTAATTCCCGGTAGAAGTTATAGTTTTTTACTAGAGTCGTTTTGCGTTCACGGAAAAACACCAAGGCCAGTCAAAGGAGATGGCCTTAAAATCGCCGAAATGAAAGGCCCAGCAAAAGAATATTTGCCATCGATGCTAGAGATGTATGCAAAATTAAATATTACCCAAAGTAATATGCAAGCGCTTATCTGGTCACTTCTTGCTGGCCTAAAATTTGATGAATTGAGTGATATTCAGCAAAAAAACCTCAAATTATTTTATCCTGATGCCCAAATCCGTTTTGGAAATCGTCAAATTGAAAATCTTGGGCGAGATATATTTGATAGTATTTTACCAGATGAAATTAATAACACATTTAATAATCTTTGGGATTTAAAACAGTCAGTCTTAAGTTTTCAAGACAACTTTAAAAAGCTAGAAGAAATTATGGCACCAACAGAATTAAGAGATGCCATTGCCCTGGGTTGGACAAAAAGTGATGATGGATATTTTATAAAGGCCTCCAGCGAAAATGGATATTCAAAAGTAAAAATTGAAATATATATTCCGGATGATATTTCAAAAAGAGCACCTCAGGCAGAGAATAAAATATTCTTTACTCCCTCAAAATATATTGCCCTTCCAGGTAAGGGCCAGCGTTTAGGACTAAGTAGCAAACTAATCAAATTCAAAAAAAATGCCACAGCTGAAACTTGCGAAAAATTAAAAAAATGGCGGCCAAATCAGTGTAAGGAAATTTCCTCGTTAATAAGAGAACGCATTCTTGACCTGAGCGACCCTAAAAATTTTCCAAATACCAGGTATGCCTCACCTCCAAATCCAGAAAAAATGATTGAAGAAGAAACCGATTGCAGTCATTTTACCCATCAAATTTATCATCGAGCAGGCATAAATTTTCCCTATGTCTCGACTACCACCATCGCCTGTCTGAAAAATTTTAATGAAATAAACCAAAAAAAGGCCATGCCGGGAGATTTAGTTTTATACCCAAGTCATATTGCTATATTAAACAAGAATGGAAAAACCATAAGTTCTACAATTGGAGGTACGAAAAGACTTTCTACTCTTGACCGCAATGACCCTGAATTTACAACATCAATTAAAGAACTAGATATACATACTTTTGGAAATCCTAAGTTTTTTAGGTGGAGCTGCAAGTGAGATTACCAATCTTCTTAATAAGCTTATGTTCATTTTCGGCCTATGCGAACGAGTTGAAACTGCCTGATTATTCTATTTTTATAGAGGGCCAAAAAAAATGTGACGATTATATTTGGAAAGAACTGCCTTGGAATAAAAGGGGCCCTGATCAATTTAAAATTGCCTACAAGGTTATTTCAATTATAAGCGACATTAATCTTAAGGAAGTTTACAACAAAAAACGCAAGGCCAATGATAAAAGACAATATAGAACGTTCGATCTAAGCTATATCGCATATACTCAAATTATTTGCGGTAAAAAAAATCTAATAGAAAATAACGGGAAGGGTATTAAAATTACCGATTCCCCCTATATTACTACGGCCTGGAAAAATGAACGCCTACTTGACTGGGGAACTGATACTGAACTCTATAGTCAAAAAGATTTTATGTATTTCTCACTGACTCCGTTCGGAGGAGATCAACAAAATTTAAACAGAACTGGGCTTGAGGGCCCAACATGCTTAGTTGATTTACAAGATTTTATTCAAGACCCTCTTGGAAAGATTAATTTACAACGGCTTTGCCAAGACGGAAATAAAAATGAAATCGACTTTACTAAAAAAGAAATTTTAAGAACCGCTGACGCTTTAAAAAATTCACTTAACAAAGTTAAGGAAAATAAAAAATGAAAGTGGCCATTTACGCCCGAGTTTCCACCCAAGATCAAAATACCATTCCGATGCAAATAAAAAAATGTCGTGAATATGCCAAGTCTCGAAATTGGAAAGTGACTCATGTATTGACTGATATTGGATCTGGAGCAAAAAAAAGACCTGAGCGAACAAACATCATAGATCTGTGCCGCAAACGACAAGTTGATCTTGTTTTAGTTTGGAAATTAGACCGCTGGGGTAGATCAGTTTCTGATGTTGTCACAAGCTTAGAAGAGCTACGCGAACTCAATGTAAAATTTGTTTCAATCACTGAATCCCTAGATTTTACCACGGCATCAGGCCGGGCCATGAGCGGCCTTTTATCAGTATTTGCGGAATTTGAACGAGATATGATTCGCGAGCGAGTGATCGCAGGACTTGATCACGCAAGATCAAAAGGCATCAGACTAGGCCGCCCTCCCCTCATTCAAGCAAAACAAAATGAAATTCGAACTTTATGGGCCCAGCATAAAAATAAATCTCTTATTGCAAAAAAATTAGGGATTTCTCGGCGATCAGTAACGCGACTAATGCCCGAGTAAAAAAATCAAATAAAATCTATTGGCCAGCATTTAACTTTTGGTTTTAAATTAAAATGAAGAAAAAACCAAAAGGATTTCAAAATGATTAGTCCTCATGAATGCGCAGATCTCCTATCTTTAACCGATGTTCGCATTAAACAAATTCTCAAAGACCTTATTCCGGAAAGCGAAATTTTTCGCACAAAGCCAGAAAATGGCCAAATCAAGTTATCACCAACGCAAATTAGAAAAATTATTGATCACAGGGGTATGTCTTATCGCTCTACCCTGGCCACTTTTGGCAATGAAAAAGGAGGCGTTGGTAAAAGTCTCATCACTATCAACGTAGCAATCAAAAAGGCCCAACAGGGAGCTAGGGTTTTAATTATTGACCTAGACCCCGAGGCCTGTGCCACCAATTTTTTACTCAAGGAAAGCGACTTTAATAGTGACTTTATAACCATGCTCGAAGTTTTTAAAAACAATCTTTCTTTTAGCGAAGCCGTTTTACCAACTCGCTATGAATACCTCGACATCGTACCTTGCAGGGGTAAGGCCAGAAGAACAGAAAAATATGTCAGGGATGAAAACTTGGGCCAGCTTATGAAAAATAAACTGGGCAAACTAAAAGATAATTACGACCTCATCTTGTTTGAAGTTCCCCCCACTTTTTCAAATATTATTGCCAGCGCTTATATCTCTAGTGATATTGTTGTGGTTCCGACTTTTCCAGATTCGTGGTCACTGGAATCAGTGATGCTCACCATAGAGGATATCCAAGAAGAATCAGCAAAATGGGGCACAAAAGTTCCCGATATACGTGTTGTCTTAAATAAATATCGTCCCGATAGGAACGCTTCAAAAGAAGCGTGGGATACCATAATGAAAGAGTTTGGAAGTTATGTCCTTCCCTTTCAGATCAAAGAATCGGCCGATCTTCAAAATTCAATTAATGACGGAAAATCCATTTATGAAATTAGATCTCCAAAAATTATCCGGGAATCTATTGCTATGCTCGGAGATCTTGTTTGCCCACTCATTAAAGACGCGTCGCTAAATATCCAATGAGGTTTAAAAAGTGAGAACGTTAAGAAGACAAAGCCGAATTGAAGAAGTCCTAATTACTAATAAGGCCACTGCGCCCCAAGAGACGGTAGAAACTGACAACAAAGTGGCAACAAACCAGCAACAAACCGACAACAAACTGATAACAAAAGTGGCAACAAACCAGCAACAAACCGATAACAAACTGGCAACAGAAAATGATAAAAGAATAGAAAGTGGCAACAAAGTGGGTACACAACCGACAACACTATCGGCAACAAAGTGGCAACAAAGTGATAACAAAGTGGCAACAAATGTTGCTTTTTCGGCCCTTGTTGGCCTTCAGAGAAATACTGTACTTTTTCTTTACGATGCTTGCAAACTGGCCAGAAGTAAATCGACTGCTTCTTTAACTTTAGAACACATTGCAAAATCTCTCAAAACAAGCTCTGGGAGCGCCAAAACAACACTTCAACGACTCGAAAAAAAGAAGTGCATTAATCGCAATTCTTTCAAAAATGGACGCGGAGGATGGTCAAAATATGAGCTGTCAGAATCGCTATTTCGCGAAATGTTACAAATGGAAACCGAGAACAAAGTGACAACAAACTGGCAACAAACTGAGAACAAAGTGGTGGCCAAACCGGCAACACAACCGGCAACAAGCTCTTTCAGTAGTAGTAGTAGTTATATAAATACTACTACTACTGAAATTAAAAAAAGTGATGACGGCCTCGATACTACCAAGATTCCAGAGGAACTGAGAAAATATGGATTTTCTGAAAATCATTTAATGCAATTAAAGAGAGACTCAAAATTGCCCCTGGAATCGATTTTGAGTTCAATTGAGGCATTTGCCCACGATCTGGCCTTTGAAGACGTTAAAAGGAAAATTAGAAGCCCCATAGCGCTTATTATGAAACTTCTTAAGGCCGGCGAACCATATCTTTCAGAAAAAGGCTTTGAGGCCCAAGAAGATCGTCTTTTTCGAGAGTGCGTTGAACGCGCCGAGAAACGGAAAGAAGAAAAAAATAAACTCTTAGAAAAATTCTTAGAATTAAAATTTGACGAATGGTTGGAAAGCATCTCAGACGAACAAAAGAAAAGTTTAGCAGCGCCAATAGGGGATTTTATGGGATTGCTTCACCGACAAGACCTGAAAGAGTATTTTAAAAAAAATGAAATGGATAAA
>JAHEZZ010000041.1 GCA_023250815.1 Bdellovibrionales bacterium | reverse complement strand
AACGTCTAACTTGATCTGATTAACAAGTTCATTTACTGATTCAAATTTTTTTTCATCTCTCAATTTTTTATAAAAACTAACCTTAATTGTTTCCCCATAAATATCATTGCTAAAATCTAAGAGGTGGGATTCAACTGCAACCACTTGAGTATCCTTGAACGTTGGAGAAAATCCAATGTTTGTAACAGAGTCAAAGATCATATTTTCGATTTCAACCCTTGTCACATACACTCCCCGCAAAGGAATTTTTAATATATGATCAAAAGCAATATTCGCAGTGGGAAACCCAATTTTTTTTCCCCGACCGTCACCCTTTACAACGGTTCCCGATATAAAATAGGGCCGACCTAATTTTTCAGCAGCTAAATTTACATCCCCAGCATCAATAAGTTTTCTAATCTGGCTTGAAGATATTATTTCATCTTGATAAATAAATGGTTTATGAATAAGGGTTTCAATTCCTTTTTTCTCGCACATTCCTTTCAATTTTTCAGAATTACCACTTTTCCCTGAACCAAAAGAAAAATCATGGCCCAAAATAACAAATTTAAGATCAGGAATGGTGTAAATATATTTTTCAAAAAAGTCATCTGGACTTTGAGTGCTAAAATCCCTGTCAAAATTAATCTCATAAATTTCATTGACTGAAAAAGATTTAATTATTTCAGTACGGTCGATGTATGAATTGATTAAAAAATTACTTTGAGGTCTTAAAATCTGAACAGGGTGTGGATTAAAGGTCAAAACAGCAGAGGCCAATCCTTTTAACTTACAGACACTCGTTAATTTATCTATTAAATTTCGATGGCCCAAATGTAACCCATCAAAATTGCCAATGGTAAGCCCAACACCATTATTTTTTATAAAATTGTTTAAGGTTTTCTTTTTCACTTATTTCTTAAAAAAAATTCCAACTCTTTGAAAAATTTTTTCTCTATGCCAATATTTTTACTGATTACTTTTCCTTCATAGCTCATTTTCTCGAGAGTCTCAAATAAATTAATAAAATATCCGGTCGCAGCATCTGATAATTTCAAAGAGCGTAAAATATCAGGGATTTCAAAACCATTGAGTTTTATATAACCTCTTTTTTCTGCAATATAATTAATAAGCACAAACATTTTTTGATAATTTATATTTTTTTTGTAAATTGAACTTAGTATAGATCTTGCCTCAATATCTATATCAGAGAAAAAATATTTCTTATAAGGAACCAAACTTAAAACTAAAACTAAATTTAACAAAAAAAGAATTTTTTGTACTGTTTTTATATTGAATAAATGAAAAGTCTCTTCATTCAAATAAATTGGCAATAATTCAATTGATTTAATTTCTTTGGCGCTTGGAGTTCCGTTTAATTTATCATTCACTTTAATATCATCTGCACTCGGTGCTGCTGTGCTTGAGGCTGCATGAGGCATTGCCATCTCACCCTCTACTCTGATTGTCGGAATTTTTATTTTTTTAACTTCGAATCTGTTTTCATCTGGTAAAAAATAAGAAATCTCAAGCTCGTGATCTGCAAGAGTTAAGGGGCCACGTGGCAATGTAGTGTATTCAAATTTCTTTCTTGATAGATTACTTCCCTGTTCTTCAAAGTCTGACTTCGTATCAAATGATTCAAGATTATCATGGGAGAATATCTTGGGAGGTTCATAGCTCTCCAGCATTCCGCTACCTGAAATTTCTAAAGAATATTCAATCGGTTGATTTACTAAAAATTTAGTCTCCCCCAAAGAAAATTTGACCTCGTGCTTACCAACCAGTCCCGTAAAGTTTTTTGGACGATTATCTAGCGGAACAGGAAGAACAGAAATTTCTAATTTTTTACTGGAAAAAACACCAGTTCTATATTGCCTAAAAGCAAACCCAAAACCATTTGTAGAGTTGTCTTGACCGGCCGACGAATATTGCACTTTCAATTTTATTGGGTCTATATATTGTTTCCCTTCCTGCATAGCGTACAGCCGAGCTCCATATATCTTCTGTCTTACATATGAATCGCCGTTATATTCAACGCGCTCGTTCCCTTCTGTCGGAGTTTGAAATCTTTTTGTAAAATTATTTAATTTGGGAAACTCAGAAATTTCTTTTGCTCCGGCCGGAACTCTAAAATAGAGATAATAATCAACATTAAAACCCTCCCCAATATATACTCTTTTTTTTGAAGAAATTGCCAAAACAAAAACATCACCCTGTCTATCAACTTTTTCTTGTTCAACAATATTTATAATAACGTCAGGAATTTTAATAGAACCATTTTTCCCTTCAACTTTTATATCGCTAATTTTAACTTTTCCCGGTCGACTTGAAATCATTTCATAAACAACAACCATTTCTTTAATCGTCGTAAATTTTCCGTTTATCACAACCGTTTGAATTGATAGGCCGGTACTTTCTTTTCCCAAAACTTCAGCAGTCCCTGGATCAAATGAAATATTGGGTTCGTCATTCGCATTGGTTAAATTTACTCGAAATTTAAGATTAAAGTTTTCACCAACAACCGGTTGCACTGGGCTGACCTCAATATTGGCCTCCGTCCCCATAGCAATTTTTAGCGACACCATAATAAACATCAAGAAAAAAAGTATCCCTTTACCAATCTTTTTTATCATAAGGTTTCCCTTGCTGTGTGGTTGTATCAAACATTTTCTTTTGTAAATTTCGGTCATTGTTCATCAGCTGCCTTAAGAGTGCCGGAACTTTAACCATTTTTCTCTGTTGTTTAATTTTATCTTCTTTATCTTCAATATTTTGTTCATTTTTCTTTTCTTGTTCAACATTTTTTTCTTGATCACTTTTCTCCTTATCTTTCTCATTCTTCTTCTGATCTTTTTTGTCTTCCTTCTGTTTGTCTGACTCATTCTTTTGTTTATCTTTTTCATCCCCTTCTTGCTCTTTATCCTTTTTATTCGTTTTGCTTTTTTGGTCATCCTTTTGATCTTTTGAATCACTTTTATTTTTGTCTTTTTGCTCATTATTTTGTTTTTCATTATCCTTTTGATCATTCTCTTTCTTTTCATTGTCCTTTTTTTCCTCTTTTTGACTTTTTACAGATTGTAACGAGTTACTCCGAATCGCATTGAGGTTTATAATGTCACTTTGATTTATCTCTTTTTTTGATTTTATTTTCTTTAAAACTTCAGAATATAATTCTAATGCTTCCTTCTTCTTCCCCGCCGTTATTAGCGAAGTCGCATAATTAATAAGATCTTCATCGCTATCTTTTTTTATATTTATAGCAGACTCACGATACAGCTTTTCCGATTTGTCTGATTCTTTATTTTTTAAAAACAATTCAGCCAATTTTATTTTTTCATTCTTGCTAATTCGTCCCTCTATAAGTTTTTGTTCTATTCTTTTTGCAACTTGGCCATCCTCTTTGCTTAAGTTTTTAAAATCTGATGCTTGCAATGTTGTAAAATATAAAATAAAAATGAGAACTGAAAGTGATTGAAATTGCCTGGCCCTTGAAAAAATAAAATATAAAATTAAACATATTATCGCAGGAATTATCATACGATGTGCCATTACTGGACGAATAAAAACTTCTCCTTTTGACATTTTTTCTTTAAATTTACTTCTGAAAAATTGTTGTACGTCTTCGGTTGGCAATGAATAGGTACTGGCAACCCAATATTTATAATTTTTAATCTTGGAAGAAAAACTACGCAACTTTTCTTCGTTTAGCTTGGAAACTACATCCTCCCCCTTGTACGTTTTGTTTCCCCTATATATTCCTGTTCGATCCCGAAGAGGAATTGTTCCTCCCCGTACAGTACCGACACCTACAATTGCAACGGTAATATTGTCAGGAATATCAATGACGGCTCCCTCATCTTGCTCTTCTGAATCTGTGAATACAAGTATATTGCCAACGACTTCATTTTTATTTCCTTCTTCGTAAAAATATTTCACCGATTCGTTTAGGGCCTGAGTTAAATTTGAACTGCCCGAGCGAATATCCAAATCCTCAAATCCGGCAATCCTGGCCTCTAGTAAGTCAACATCATCAGTAAAGGGAACTACTCGTTTTTGGAAGTCGGAAAATAAAACTAAACTGATTTGATGACCGGCCGAGATTTTGACAAAATGCCGCGCAAGCATTAGTGCTTTCTTAAATCTGTTTGGCCTTAAGTCTTCGGCTAGCATACTAGAAGATACGTCCAATAAAAGAATCGTTTTTTGATCTGGAATATTTGTCGAAACACGTTCTTCGTTCCCCCTAATGTCAAACAATGAAAAGAAAATTAAAAATAAAAATAAAAAATAAAAAATACTCGATAAAATATAAAAATAATTCGGTCGCATAAACCAATTTGTATATATCCATTTGGTAAATAAATTATTAAGATAAATAAAATATCCAACTACGCAAATCAGTATAGGCAATATAAAATACCACAGATCACTTCTTGCAACATTCATACAGACTCACGCAATATCAATCGACGAGATAATTCCGCCCCAACAATAAGGCAGACCCCCCACAATAAATATTGATAGTATAATTCGTTATAAATAATTTTACCTTTAACTTCTATTTTTACTTTCTCAAGTGAATTTAATTCTTGAAGGACATTTTCAAGTGCTTGATCATCGCTAGCAATAAAACTTTTTCCTTTTGTCAGTTGAGCAATTTCTTTAAGTGATTCTATATCATAACTACCCCCAGGAATTGTTTGATATTGGGTTCCAAACATCCCCTGCCCAACAGGAATTTTGGCATCTTTTTCGCCTCCAACTCCAATAGTATAAATTTTTATATTTTCTTTTTTGGCCTCTTCGGCCGCCTGAACCGGTGTCATATTACCAAAATTGCTTACTCCATCAGTAAATAAAACAATAACCTTATTTTTGGCAGGAGAATGAATTAATCTAGCAACTGCAAGTCCCAATGCATCTCCAATATTCGTGCCTGCACCAAGTGGACCAATTTGAATGTCATCAACCATTTTCACAATCAAATCTAAATCCATAGATAGAGGCAGCAAGGTAAAAATCTTTTCTGAAAACATTATTATGCCAATTCTTTCCTTTGGCCTTTTTCGAATAAACTCCTTAATTTTTTGTTTTGAGGCCTCCAGTCTGTTTGGATTAAAATCATCCGCCAACATTGATCTTGAAACATCTACAACCAGATACAAATCGTTTAACTCCTGCGAATTAGGAGTATAGCCACTAGGAATTCGTGGGTAGGTAAGTGCATATGACAAAAATAACCAGCCCGTGATTCCGACAATAAAGATCGTCAGCTGAATAAACATATTATTTTTTTTAATAAATTTTCTTTTTAAATAAATTTCTGGCCTCTTAAAAAGATGTAGATAGCCAAAGGCCCAAACAATAAGGCCTAAGACTCACCACAATCCCTGCTGCACAGACTTATATTCTAAATTCACCATCAAAAATATCTCTTAGATAGTTAAAGTCATGATTTATTTTTTCTAAAATTTTTTGATCCCAATCTTTTTGATAAAAAAATTCTTTATTGCCAATTACAAAAACATCAAGAAGAGATTCTTTCTCCTTCAGTTTGGGGTTTCCATCAAAAACCTCTCTCAGTGATTTTTTAATTAGATCAAAGTTTCTAATGATATATTCATACTCGTTTCTTCCATGAGTATTTTTTATTATACCTGACCATTTTTTTTGTAATTCTTTTTTATATCGTAAAATTTCTTTTTTGTTTTTATGCCGCCTTAAAAATTTAATTCCATAACAACATGTTAAAATAAAAAGAAGAATCAATATAAATCTATATTTATATAAATCTAAATAGGAACTAAATAAAGTGTCTAAAACAATATATCCCTGAGTCGGTTTTGTATCAGACTTTTCAAATGAAAACCCCTTAAGAGAGGCGTAGAAAAAAGAATCATCTAACTTAAACACGAATGCTTGATTTTCAACTTCCTTTTTAAACAAAAGCAGTACATCTGCTTCTATTACGTCATGGTTATTTTCTGAAATCTTTTTCTCTCCCATTTCGACCACATCAAATTGCTCGCTACTCATTTTAGTAAGATCTATCTCATTTAAATATTCGCCAACATTCACGTTTTCTTTTTCAAAAACAAGATATATCTTTGCCCAAAATGAATCCCCCAAAGAAACTTTTGTCACCTCAGAAGAAACCTCGACAATTGCTTTATGATCCGCTCTCGCAGATGAAAAAAATAATAAAAAACATATAACAATAGATATTCTTAACATCTTAAGCTAACTCTTTTGCTATTATATCTAAGTAGGATTTATCCACTTCAATTTTCTTAAATTTTTTTCCAAAAATATCATCAACTACCTTGTCTTGAATCGTATCTAATTTTCCATAAATATTTTTACCACTTCCATCATCAAAATTTACGACAAATGGCAACCTGGTGGATTTATCAAGAGGTGCCAAAATCCGATAGCCATGCACATTCCTTCGATAGGCCATCCTTTGTAAAATACTCTTATCTAAAAAATCAATGTAATCACTCACAAATATGATTTCTTTATTACGCTTTAAATATTTCATAAGATTTGCCGTCTTCACTTCATTGCTAAGGCTGTCTTTGAAAATTAAATCTGTGCGTATTTTTCCATTAGAATTCATTATCCCTTTTTCCTGAAGGGCCGCTATTAAAATGGAAATCCCTTGCTCTCCTGATTTCTTCGGCAAATTTATAATTTCATTAGAGAGAATAATGGTGTGAATGAGATCATGCGTATCTTCTGCTAATAAATAATACAAACAACAAAGTTCTATTGCTGCCTGCAACTTTGAAATCCCATTATGGCCGTACAACATTGTGGCGCCAGCATCTATAACCATTACAATCTCAACATTTCGTTCTTCTTCAAACGTTTTAATAAAGGGGGTGCCAGTTTTTGCCAAAATTTTCCAATCAATAAAGCGAACTTCATCTCCGAGATTATAAACTTGATGTTCCTTAAATTGTAATCCTATACCTCTAAATTGCGATTTTAGAATCCCAATCGAATGAGAATTTGATTTCTTAAATAAGTTCGACTTAATTTTTGAAACCGTTTTTCTTACTGCCTGCAAGTCCATTTATACCAACGCCTGAGCAATTTTTAATGATACATCAGCCCCAGTCATTTTATCTATTGATGCTTCGTAAGTCATTATCACTCGATGGCCCAAAACTGATGGAACAATTTTTAAAATATGTTCAGGAGAAACATAATCTTTACCTTCCATATAAGCGATAAATTTGCCTACTTTATAAAGCCAAATTGATGCCCTAGGGGAGGCTCCTGCAACAATTGCAGCAGCATATTTTTTATTAAAATGATTTGTTCCTGGCCGAGTTCCTTGAACAATTCTTACTATAAAATCTTTTATCTTTTCATCTACATAAATTTTTTTAACATATTCCTGTAATTCTAAGATATCATCCGTACCAATGAATGGCTTAAGAGCGCTCAAAGGATTACTGGTAAGGCCTAAAATATTTTTTTCAGCCTCTGTTGGAGGATAATCTACAAAAACTTTCATCATAAAGCGATCAAGCTGGGCCTCAGGTAACGGATAAGTTCCCTCTTGATCAATTGGGTTTTGTGTTGCCATCACCACAAATGGACTTGAAAGTTTATGGGTTTCATCTCCGATCGTTACTTGTTTTTCTGCCATTGCTTCCAAAAGTGCCGCCTGAACTTTTGCGGGAGAACGATTAATTTCATCGGCCAATAGTAGTTGTGTAAAAATAGGGCCAAATTTAGTTGTAAATTGTTCTTTCTGCTGACTATAAATCATCGTTCCAATCAGGTCTGAAGGAAGTAAATCTGGAGTAAATTGAATTCTTTTAAAAGAAAGGTCACATAACCGTGACATGACAGAAACACTCATTGTCTTGCCAAGACCGGGCATGCCTTCAATCAACAAATGCCCTTCACAAACCAACGCTGCCATAATCGAATCAAGAAGAGAATCTTGACCAAAAATTATATTTTTAGCATCTCTTAAGACCTTGTGAACTTTTTCTCTAATTTCTCCGTTATTGCCACTCATTCTTAGCCTCCCCTATAAAACTTTATAAATTAAACATTTAATATATGTAGATTTGCCACTCAACCTAGAAAAGGTATGATCTGGAGATTGTAGTCCAACTTCCATTATTGAAATCTTTTTTTCTAACGTTAGAGCAATCTCATTGATCATCTCATCTAGTTCAACCATAGAAATTTGTTGTGAGCATGAAGCGACAACTAAAATTGATTGCGGCATTAAAATTTTAAATATTTTATTATATAACTTCCTATAGCCTGCTAATGCCTCTTTTTTCTGTGCCTCCTTTTTACTAAAACCAGGAGGATCGCAAATAATTAAATCAAAATACTTCTTATTATCAACACATTTTTCTAAAAATTTAAAGACGTCATCCTTAAAAAATATTGTATCCCCTGAAAGATTATTGTTTTTAATATTTTTAGCAATGGTCTCTCCAACTTCTGACTGGTCAACACAGGTCATAGACGGCACACCACTGCGAAGAGCGTGCATTGTCCAACTTCCCACGTAGCAAAATAAATCTAGTCCGCAATTTATATTTTTATTTAAGCTACGAATAACACTTTCCATCTTGGAACGATTAACCCTATGGTCATAATAATAACCTGTCTTTTGCATTTTTAAAATGGGCACCAAATAGCAAAATCCATTCTCTAGAACCCGTAGTTCATCTATAGCAATTGGAGAATTATTTTGTGGCAAGCATTCATTTTTTCGAGCTTCAGTGTTATCTATAAAAAATGCTGATTTTGCCGTAATCTTTTCCACCTCTTTTTTTATTTTTTCACGGTACACTTCCATGCCTGCAGAGTTAATTTGAATCAATGCACAGTTTTGATAGAGGTCTACAACCAATCCATGCAAACCATCGAGATTCCCATGGATCATCCTCCCGCCGTTTTCAAAAAATTTGTAAATATTTTTTTCAGCATGGGCCATTTTGAGTTTATTTTGAATGTATTTCCACGATAAATCATCCTGCCTTTCAAGCGAATTAAAATCATTTAATTCAATCTGCCCGCTTATTTTTAAATCAAGTCCTTTTGAATAATAAGGATTGGCACTCCCAAGGAAATGTATTTCTCTTTTTTTATGATCTAATCCTTTAACTAAAAACCATTCTCCTGGAGTAAATTTAGATGGCGGATCAATAAAATCATCCAATTTAAAACTATTTTTTTCTAAGATAAGTTTTGGATTTATATTTTTTTTAAAATTAAGTATTTTCACAATTTGTACCTAGTATTGTTTATCATAAAACACTGTAATGACATTGGCCAAATCGAGATTTTATTATTTGGGGTAACTGAGCTTGGTAATCGAAAGAATATCTTCTATAAATTTTTTGAATTGTTGATTGTATCGTTCAAGAATTTTATATAGAGCATTTTCAATTTTGGGCCCTTTTTGATCGACTGACGGCGTCGCCAAAAAGTTCAATAGCTTGAAAGGTTCATCGTAATGATAATTTTTTTTACAATCAAAAATATCAACCGAATCACACGATTGAGCAAGAGTTGTTAAATGGAAATAATCTAACATCTTAGACAAGCTAACATTCACCGAGCTGACAATCTTTTTTGCCCTGATTGAGTTTTTTACATAAAACTCTGTCAACTCAATCCTGTTGTATGAATCATTAATTCTGTCGCCTAACTTTATCGCTTCAAAAAATGTATTAAACATATTTTTAACAATTGCCTGTGAATTCATCATGTCTACCACAAGTGAAAACCCAGTTACTCCTCCATAGGGCTTGAATAATAGCGTATTTAAAACTTTTACCGATTTATTTAAAAGATAATATGTAGAATAAAAATCATCACTTGATGTGTTTAAAAGATTTGACACTACAAACTTAAGCGGACGATTAATAAACTTGAATATATCAATAAGTTTATAATCTTTAAAGCTTTCGACCAATGTCGGATATCGATCAAGAACAAGGCTCAGATTTTCCAGAAAAAGCAAAAGATTATTCCCACGAAATTCAGCTTCAGCCTCTTGAAGTGTAAAGTATTTATTGTGAAATATTTTACTGTCATAAATCTCAGAAGGCGAACCAAGAAAACTATTAACAAGTGCCAAATCAAAGAGCGCAGTTTCAATATAACGTTGGTCTTCGTAGCTTAAATCATATACATAATCTACAATCTGATCAATTGCAGAAGTCCTACCGTCTGATCTTTTATTTAGAGATTTCAAAGTCTTGTCAACGGCCAAAACAATTCGACTAAGCGGGAGTCCGTGAAGCATAGAATTATTCAAAATATTCATTTGCTTGCTATTTATAAAATCGTTTACTTTTTCTCTTTCCGTACCAATTCGAGAATGTATCAATCTCGCTGCATTATTAAATCCTGCCAATGATGCAATTTCATAAATAATTTTTCCATTATGGTATTGTAAACTTTCGAGTGAGGGAAACTTTGGTATTTCAATTGATTTTACTCCAAATCTAATTTTAACAAAAGAATCTTCTTGTGCTTCTTTAATTGAAGATGCCACAAAAATTGTCAGTAGGCCCTGCATATAATTTCCATGTCCAAAAATCAAATTAGAGTGAAGAAGTCCATCATAGGAAGATAGAGCATTCTGCGCCAATCTTTTTTCATCTGAGTTAATTGTCCGCCCACAAAACCTAAACTTAGTGCAGAGGTTTAATAATGTTTTGTCTTTATGTACGACATAATTGTAGTCTAAACCTTTACTCACCGTATTTTCATACAATACACCGAGATAATTTGAATCAAAATTTATATCGCGAATACTAACTTCAATTCTATCCATGGTTGTCATATTTTTATAAATATGAGGAGAATCTTTTTCTTCATTGATATTCCTGTAAAAGATTGGCCATTTATTTATTAAGTATTTTTTATTATCAAGCGTACCAATATAATTCTTGTCTGATTGATCAAACAACATGAAGACTGTCTCTTGTAGTGTTAATTTATATCTACTTTGCCTAGAATAACTGTAGGGAATATTAATTCCATAATCCGAATGAGTCGCCTCCAGAAGATAATAAAGAGCGGTCTTACCGTCCCCATTGTTGTCTCTTAAAAGTAACGACGTTATTTCATTTAGCGATCTTTTTATTTGCTTTTTTTCTGGGCAAGGATTTAAACCGATATTAAATGTCGACCAAACTTTACAAGAGAATAATTGATTTTCTTTTTCTGGAATCCATTCATTATGTGATTGAATATAACCGGCATAACTTTGTATTAAATCTAGAAATATTTTAATTGACCTGCTCATATCTTCAAGGTTTTTATATGATGTTGAAAATTCCCGTAGGCCTAAATTCCTATACGTTTCAAATTTTTGTTTAAAATTATTTTGATTGTACAAATATAAATCATGAACATTAGAAAAAAATGCTTTTATAAATGACATCGCATTTAAACATTTCGAACAGTTCTTTGAGTCTTTTTTGGAAAATAAAAAATCTGCCACTTCATCTAAATAATCAATCAGTTTCACACTATAACTGCCATTCAGCAGGGCCTCATCAATTGATTTTAAATTACTCATATTTACGGATAACAGCACTGGAGAGAATAGTCCGTCTTTATCAAAGAGATGTTCTTCTGAATTATTGTAATCATTCAAAAAATATACGTTGTGATAATCTTTTGCGGCGATGCTAAAATCTTGAAACATAACGGAGCTAAACTCTTCAATGTTTTGACATCCAGAAATTGGTTTTTTTAGCAAAGAATGAAGGCCATAATCCTCGGCCAACATCATTTTCAAGCACTTCATGTTGCCAGTGGGTGCATTGTCATTCTCGCTTGAGCTTCCTAGTTCTAAATTATTTTCCCCCTTTGCTATCTCAAACAACGAAACATTTTCCTGTTCATTATTTGCAATAAGGTTTTTAAGCTTAATCCCCCCACTGAGAATCTTAACGAATCTAAGAATATAATCTTTAGAAATAAATTTTCGAAGATCATTTTGAATATCCTTGTCATTCATTCTTGAACTCAAATTTCTCAAGCTTTTATATAGTAGATCTTTTGAATCTGAGTTTAGAAAGTAACTCGAAAAATCTGTCGAATCAGCATTTTTAATTTCCGCCACCATTTCAGCAAAAAATTTAAGGTAATGTAAAATATCATTCGGCCGTGAAAATATTTTATCAGAAAGCGCAAATATTTTTTCTTTTTCATTTTGAGGAATGCTATTTAAAACCAATGCTATGTCTTTTATTTCGCGATTAATGTCTATTGTTTTTTTCGCAAGCTGAGATACAATTTTAAACTGCAAAGGTGAAACAAGCCCAATAACTCGTGATAGGTGTTTATAAATTTTTTTATCTGGCAAAATACTATTTCTAAGAATCTCCACCAGGGTCACATTGGGCTTCCGAGACATCGCCGTTAATAAATATGTTGCCTCCCCACTAAACTGAGTGGCGGCTTTTTTTATAGTGCTTTCTCTGGTTACATTGTAAGCGATATTTGTTAAAAACCTAAAAAGCTCCCAGTACTCTTTAAATTCCAAAATATCAGTAAAGTCTTTTAGGTGTTGATAGAAATTAAGATTGTGAGTAACAAACTCGAGTTGATCTCCTCGAAACTTAAGAATCTTTTTTGGCCATTTTTTGATTAGGGGGCAAAACTCTTGAGAAGTTCTAACTAAGTTTACCTGAAGTATTAATTTTGTTGTGAATTCTTCATAGGCGCTAGTTCTCATGTTGTTCAAAAGATTATTCAATGTCTCTTTAATGTCTATGTAAACTTGCCTCCCTGCTCCGTCACTTGCGCTGCAAATTAAGTCATCATTCTTAGACTGATTCAAATTTTGAATATGATCAAAATGTGATGCTTTTTCAATAAAAACTAATTCTAAAAAATTACTTAGCTTTTTAGCGTCATTTATTTTTTTTATCCATAAATATATCCATGGTTCACTGTCTCCTTTTTTTATTTTTGAAAATACATCCTGGACAAAAAGCGAATCAAGCTCAGTAAGTTCATCTTTAAGTGCCAATTGATAATAACTACTAAACATCTGAATCAATAACGACTTATTATACTTCTTATGAACAATCTCTTCATAAATGTACTTTAAAACTTCGGGATCACTTTTAAAATCATTGGCAAAATTTCTTAGGAGATGTTCTAGCTGCTTGTACGTTGTCTTTTGAAGCTGCATATTTTGTAATGCCACAAGAATATTTTCTTTTGATACACGGTTGTCCTGGTCACAGCCGTCCGTTGACATATTTTCAGCACATTGAAATATTTTTTCAATACCGCCAAGAATCCCTGACTCGAAAAATGATTCAGCAAGATTAGAAACCCCATCCAATGCATGATTGTTGTTTAATTGAATTATTTCACTTAACACCCGATCTCTTCTGCTTTTGTTATCAAGAAAAAAATCTTCAAGGGGGCCTGTTAAGAAATTCCATTCCGCTTCATTTGTTTGTTCTATTAATTTAAAAAGATTGGGCAATTCATTTTTCCATCCAAGACAACTAAAAAGATTTATCATGTTTTTATGCTTTAACAAATCATTGAGAAGTGAAACATCACCACAAGAGACTAGATCAAATTTTTTAGATATTGCAAATTCTGATTTTTTATCAAGCAATGACGACTGCTTAAAGCAAGATGTTAGAATAAGCCCAACAACACAGACCCTTAAGAAATTTCGAAGCCGCATATTTTTTGTTTGCATTTTATTTTGTAATCATATGCTGGGCCTTACCAGTATTCACTTCATATCCTGAAAAATTATAAATCCTTCTTCTCTCCTGTCCCGATTGCTTTCCCCCCAGAAATTCTTTTGTATTCAAAACTATTTTTTGAGGAAATCCAAAACCTGACACATGATCATAGGAAATAGTTTGAGTTGTTACTGTCTTTGCTGACTCATTTCCATTCACCGTAACTGCTTTATCGACTACCCATTTATTTGCACTCCAAGATTTCACTGTATAATCGAAATCAATTTGTGCCCTCCCCTGTATTGACTCAGTTGCAATTCTCTGCAATCGTAACTTGCTATCGAGTGTCGCTTCAATTTTAAGAACGGGTTTATTTCCCGTCTCATCATTACCTGTAATAATCGTATTTTTAGAAATAATCTTAGATGAAAGCTTATAACTTCTAAATTTGGGCGCAACCTTCTCTGGCATCACAAATTCTAAAAATGGTTTTACACTAAGCTTGATTGAATCTTCAATATCAGAAAATCCCTTAGGCAAACCTTCTACTGATAATTTATATCGCCCTGGAGAAGTCCAATAAACTCGAACATAGACATCAATTAATTTTCCAAGTGATAAATTTGAAGTCAATTCATTAAACATCTCGGGTGATCTAATATCAAAGATTAAATCCTTAAGTCCATGATTTTCAACTCGATAAGTTCTAAGATCAAACTCTTCTAAATCTGCAAGTGCTTCAGCATGAAGACATATTGGGGATAAAAAAAACCACAAAACAATTAAATTTATAATCCTTACCATAGAATTTTCCTTATTTTTAGAACTCTGGTCTTATATTATAAAATAATTATTTGAAATTTTATAAAACTGAAATTATTTGCCTCCAATCATTTTTATAAACTATTCTAATATGCTTTTCATGCTTATAAGAAACCGAACCAGCATTATTTTTAAGCGATTTTAGATATTTAACTTTTGTATATATCATATTAATTTCATCAGATTTAATATTGCTGAATTCTATGATCATCGAGCCAATAAGTTCAAGTAAACTGAAATCTAGAACTAATTCTTTTTGACATCTAATTATGACATGACAGCTCGTTGCCATTTCCGCATGAAACCAAAATGATTCTTTTGTGGCCCAGCTTTTTCGAAGTTCATCGTTCCCTGGAGCATTCAGGCCAACGGCAATTTCACATAAACTTGTTTTAAATATAATATAATTTTCATTTTTTTTCTCAACGATTCGATCGCCATTCAATGTTAATGATTTTGCCCATCTCGGGTTTATTATTTTACTTTTAAGATCTAATGCTTTTATTTCAGTTTTTTTTATAGAGTTATTTAACTCCGCCAACTTTTCACATTCTCCCTTTAGTCGAATCTCTACGAAGGGTATATTCTTAATTGCATTTTTACATTTTTCAAATACCAAGTTTCTTCTTTTAAAATAATCATCCCCTGAATCAAATTTAATTTTAACGTTTTGAAGTTTAAAATTATTCTTTTCCAAAACTTCCTTTTCATCTTTTTGAAAATAAGCATAGAAGCTTTTCCAATTGATTAATTTTTCTAAATCATTTTTAATATTCTGAATTTTTTTATTTAATTTATTTTTATATTTTTTATTAGATTGTTCTTCTATTTTTTCTATTAGTCCTTTAAAATGCTGCTCAATATTCCTATTATTTTCTTCCAGTGAGATATCCTCTGATTTAAATATCTGACATTGATTATTTCTCCCAACCTCATCAAAAACTTTAAATAAGAGCAATGGATCCTCTGAGCAAGAAAGCCAATTCCCTTCCCATGATTTTAATATTTTATATTCTAAGCTCCTCTCTAATATCAAAAAAAATAACTCTCTTCCTTTCCAAAAAAGACAAAAATCATATTCAAGTACACCATCTTCATTATTTCTTATTGTATTAATTTTTATAATTTTGTCATTTTGATCAATTTCAATTCCCTTTATATATGAGTGATTTAGAGTCGCCCTAAAAAGATCTAAAAATTTATCTTTTATTCTTATAGTTGGCGGAACATTCAAATTTGCCAAAAGAAGGCCAGTTGCAGTGCCCCCTCGGCCCAAATAAATATTCCAACTTTTTTTAAAAAATCGAATATGTAAAACAATAAAATCAGGCGAGCTATTTATTTTTTGAATCTGTGGCAGATATTTGCCATTTTCATCAAATAGATGCTTTATATAAGTGACATTTGAAAGTAAGGTTTGATAATTTTGATTTATGTCCATAAATTTACTTGAAGATCATGGCCAGTTTTTTTTGCAAAAGATTGACTGGTACAACATTATCTTACCATTCTCTTCGAAATGTCACTTCGAGAAAAGTACGTTGATCGCCCAACATTTTTTAAAATACAATTCAAAACACGAAATTGAATATCATCTAGATATTTTAGAAGAAATGATTCAATTTTTGAATCATGATTCTTCTTTTATATCTTCTAATCTCCAAATTTTTCCTCAAAAAATAGACTTTTATAATTCTATTTCAAAAATTGAGAAACATCCTATATTCACGATTGAAGAACTGAATTTTGTTTGTCTACTTTCTGAAAACGTGGCCAAAATATTTAAAAAAAATAGCTCCTGGAAAATTTTTAATAATTATTCAATTTACCAACAAAATATTGAGGCGATAACAAAAGGATTTAGCAAAGATTTTCGTCGCTTTGTTTCAAGTGATGCCCAAATTGATTATCTTAAGCATCACGAGCTAGGACCGTTATTTTCAAAATTAAGTGATATTGAAAAAAATCTTCGTGAAAAGATTATCCAAATCTCTAAACAAGAAGAGTTCAAGAATGTAGTACAATTTGGGGGATTTGATATTATTTTTGAAAGATATGTCCTTCCAATTCGATCTGATGGTTACAACAATGAACTGGGCCCAATCATTGCAAAATCCAATAGCGGGATGACCCTTTATGTTGAACCATTTGAAGTGCGAAATTTATCTACCTTACGTGTAAAGCTCATGGCCGAAATTGAAAATAAAATACAAAAAATATGCAATAACTATTCACATTTTTTGCACACACATGCCGATTTTATTTTTTACTTACTTAATCTCATTATTGAAATTGATCTTAATAATGCCAAGGCCCAATACTGTACCTCAAATAATCTTACCAGGCCCAAAATCAGTAACAGACATGAAATTGTAATTAATAATTTTTTTCATCCATTAATTAATAATCCCATCAAAAACAGCTTCTCTCTAGAATCTTCGTTAAATGGAATCATAATTTCAGGACCCAATACTGGCGGAAAAACAATTGTCTTAAAATCTATCGCAATCATTCATTTATTTCTTCACTGTGGACTTTTTGTTCCTGCAACACTGGCAATTATCCCTCATTTCGATTCTATTTTTTATATGGGAAGTGACAATCAAAACTTAATTCAAGGCCTGAGTTCTTTTTCTTCTGAAGTAGAAAATTATTTCAATTTGTTTAAAAACATGGGTCACAAATCATTAATCATTATAGATGAAATATTTAATTCAACTGCATCAGAAGAAGCATCTGCTCTTGCCCTGGCCCTGTTAGAGGAATTTGTTTCTCTTAACAACCTCGATCATTACTGCAAAATATTTGTTTCCACTCACCATAATTTATTAAAAAGTTATTTAGACGAATCTAAATTATTTTTATCAGCTCACATGGGATTTGATGGCCATTTTAAACGTCCCACCTATCAACTTTTTTTAGGCTCACCAGGGTCATCAATGGCGTTGGAAGTTTTTGAATCCCTGGCAAAAAATACCTATCATGAATTGGAACATATCTCTCAACGTTCACAAGAAGTACTGGGCGAAAAATACTTAACATATGAAAGGCAGCTGCAAGAAATTTCTCACAAGAACCTATCCCTTGATCGACTCTTAAATGAAAACAAACAACTTAACATCGAGTTAAAAAATCAAAAAAATTCCTATGATGGCCTACTCTTCTTAGAAAAAAAAGATGCTTATGATAAATATACTGA
>JAHEZZ010000174.1 GCA_023250815.1 Bdellovibrionales bacterium | reverse complement strand
AAAATATTAAAAGTGACTCTAGTGTCTTTCAAAAAAGGGCCTTTAATTTACTAAAAGAAAAGGCCCCACCGACAACGTCAAATGAGCAATGGCATAAAAGTGAACTCCTTGGATCCTTAAAGGAGAATTATAAAAATCATCCAATGGGAAGAGTTTTTGTTAACTCAGAAATAAAAGAAATGATTCCCACCCCCTCTCAAATTGTTATGGTAAACGGAGAGTATCAATCTAATCTCACCAAACTTCCGCCAGGAATTGAAATTGTTAGAGATGCCAAAATTGAATCAATAAAATTAAACCAACTCAATTTTTGTTCACTTGCCAATCTCTCAAAGAGTGAACCCCTTACCATTAATATTCTACCCAACTGCGAAGCAAAAATAACTATTCTAAACATCTATACTGAGGACTTATCAGACTCAAATATCTTCACTGGATTTGTCATTAATGGCGGAAGATGCTGCAACAGTGTGATTTATGAATCTCATCAATTTATAGGTGAAAACTCTATTCATCACTTTGCCTCAACCTTTTTTCAACTTAATCTGGAAGAAATGGCAAAGATAGAACTAGTTCAAAACTTTAACCTAAGTAATGAATCACTCTTTGTTACCAATAATTATTTTCACTTAAAAAGAAATGCCCAAATGAAACTAACTCAATTTCTTCTCAATGCAAAAATAATTCGCAATGAAGTCTTCGCCTATCTGATGGAAGAAGATGCTGCTATTTCGCTAAATGGACTCTCCGTTGCCACTGAAAAATCACAAACGGACACCCACACAAACACCTATCACCTAAAATCTCACACAAAAGGAGAACAGCTGTATAAAAATCTCATTTCAGGCGAAGCAATAAGTATTTTTGACGGGCAGATTACCGTTCATCCTGACGCTCAAAAAGTAAGTTCTACACAATTAAATAAAAATTTAATCCTCTCAAAGTCAGCACATGTATTCACTCGCCCTCAACTTAAAGTGGCGGCCCACGACATCAAATGCTCTCACGGTTCAACAATTGGGCAAATTTCAGAAGAAGAATATTTTTATTTACAAAGCAGAGGAATCGATCGAGTTCATGCCAAAGGTCTTCTCTCTCACGCCTTCGGCGAAGATATTATAAAACAAGTCAATGAAAAATCACTTCATAAAATAATCAAGAAAAATTTAGACGGCCACTTAAAAAAAGAGGGGCCATGACTTATAATCTAGAAGAAATTCGAGGCCACTTCCCTCAAATTAAAACGTTAGTCCATAACAAACCCCTTGTTTATCTTGATAACGCTGCTAGCACTTTAAAATTAGATTCCGTCATTAAAAAACTTCATGACTTTTATTCTTATCAGTCGGCCAATATCCACCGAGGTGTACATTTTTTAAGTGAACAAGGGACTATCGAATATGAAAGGACAAGAGATTCATTAAAGATTTTCTTAAATTCAAACTTAAGAGAAGAAATTATTTTTACTAAAGGGACCACTGACTCCATTAATCTTCTGGCATCCTCTTTTTCTAGCACATTAAAATCAGGCGATGTCATTTTACTTTCAACCCTAGAACATCACTCCAATATTGTACCTTGGCAAATGGCCGCAGAAAAAACAGGCGCAAAAGTTTTAGAGATCCCGATCAATGAGCTAGGTGAAATTATACTAGAAGAATACCAAAAACTTCTGGATCATTACCCCGTAAAAATGGTCTCCGTTAATTGGGTTTCAAATGCCCTAGGAACAATAAATCCAGTTTCTGAAATGATTTCAATGGCGCATAAAAAAGGCGCACTAATCCACATCGATGCTGCTCAAGCAATTGCTCATTTGAGAGTTGATGTAAAAAAACTTGACGTCGATTTTCTTTCCTTTTCTTCCCATAAAATGTTTGGGCCATTTGGTGTAGGTATCTTATTTGGAAAAGAAAAACTCCTAAACAAGCTTCCTCCATATCAAGGCGGTGGCGACATGATCGATGAAGTCACTTTTGATAAAACTACTTACAATTCTCTTCCTTATAAATTCGAAGCGGGGACTCCGGTCATTGCGGAAGTTATTGCTCTTCGTGAGGCCTTAGATTATTTAATCAATATTGATATACAAAGTATTTTAAATCATGAAAAATCGCTTCTCAGTTTTTGTACCCAAGAGTTAAAAAAGATCGCAGGATTAAAAATTATTGGGGAAGCAAAAAACAAAGCTGCGGTTATCTCTTTTGTGATTGAAGGCACCCACCACCATGATTTGGGATTGATTTTAGATCGCATGGGAATTGCCGTACGCACAGGCCATCACTGTACCCAGCCTTTAATGAAACGATTTAATATAACAGGTACAACCCGAGCTTCCTTCTCCATCTATAATAATGAAGAGGAAGTTAGAACATTAATTGAAGGTATAAAAAAGGCAAAAAGCTTACTCTAGGGGAAAATAATTATGCAAACTGAGGGAGAAAATATGTCCGTTAATATCACAATTCAGCCAACTCCAAATCCCAATGCTTTAAAATTTATTTTAGATAAATTTGTAAAAACGGTGGGTAGCTCAAGCTATAAATCACCGCTTGATGCCAAAGACAATCAATTGGCCTCAGCACTCTTTACAATTAGAGGCATTGATCAAATACATTTTTTTGAAAATGTTATTACTGTTAGTAAATTTGGATTTGAAGATTGGGATAGTGCTGAACCACAAGTTATAGAAACTATCCAAAGCATGATTGTTAATCATAATCCCGATTATCATGACTCTGATCCAGAAGCAGAGAGAAGGATGGCCCTTACACCCGACCTTCTTAAAATTGAAGAAATCCTTGATCGAACAGTAAGGCCAGGACTACAAGGCGATGGAGGAGATTTAAAAACTTTAAGCTATAATAAAGAAGATCATGTTCTAATGATTAAATATCAGGGGGCCTGCGGGAGCTGCCCAAGTTCAAGTACGGGGACACTGGAAGCAATTAAATCTATTTTAAGAGATGAATTTGACCCTGAACTCGATGTTTATATTGCTCCAGAATAATTAATCTTTAAATTTAATTCCAATTTTTTCGAGAAACGAATTAAAAAAATTTGCAAATTCAACCAGCTTGTCGCCTTCTCTAAATTTTAATTTCCTAAGATCATGAGGATTTTGATTTTCTTTCAAATAACAGAGCATACGATATAATGGGCCAGCAAAACGATGAGAAATAACAAGGCCAACAAAAACTTGAATTAAAATTAAAATAACAGTGACCAATAAAATATATTCGGGAAACTGATTCTGATTTTGATCTATTACTTTTAAAATATGTTTTACGTCAGCTAAATGTCCCAGAGATCCATTCACTTCTGTCGAAATTCTCTTGAAAATTTTATTTAAATACAAATAATAAAAAGTACTGCTTAAAATAACCCCCAATGGGCCGCTTAAAATAATCGGCCATTGAATGGCGGGAAAAATAATCAAATTTGATCGATCGCCTGATTTAGAATCATTAGACTGCATGATCTGGCCCTTTGTTTGAAATCAATGTTATTATACCCTTCGCACTTTATTTTTCAAGCAATTGGGGCCGCCAAGATTCAGTAAGAGGGATTGCGGCTACGGCAATCACAATAATAACACAACCCAAAATATTGATGCTGCGAAGAGCTTCATTTAAAAAAAGATAACCAAATAAAGCGCCAAAAGGAGATTCTAATAAAAAGAATGGGCCTACGATGTGAGATGGTATGATTTTTTGAGCGTATACCTGAATGCCAAAAGCGATAATAGAAGAAAAAATACCTAAAATAAGAAATCCTAATAATGGGCCAATGACAAAGGGATTAAAGTTGATCAAAGAAAGATTTAATCTCCCTTCAAAAATCAAAGCGACAACGGGGGCCATCAGACCAATCAGCAAACATTGTAAACAATTAAATTCAAAACCATTTTGCATTTGAGAAGAAATCTTCTCCAGATAAAGGATGTGGAGTGAAAGAAAAAAAGCACAAAACAAAGTATAAAAATCGCCGATATTAAATTTATCTATTTTTAGATCACAAAGAAGAGCTATACCAAAAAGACAAATAAGAAGTAATCCCCAATAAGCTCGGCCCAATTTTTTTTTACCCGTCACTAATAAAATAAGAGGCACAAAAAAAGCGTAAAGAGAAGTAAGGAAACTGCATTTTGCCACAGAAGTATATTTTAAACCAAACACTTGAAAAATAACGCCCATAAAAAGAAAAGAAGATGCCACTAATCCATGGATAAAAAACTGCTTGTCTCTTTTCCACGATCTAAAAAATAATAACAAGGGCAAAGAAAATACGGCGGCAATGATATAGCGAATTCCATTAGACCAAAAAGGGCCAAACCCTACCAGTGTCCATTTCAAAGCGACAAATCCCATGCCCCAAATGGCACCGGCAATAATCAAAAGAAATATACAAAAAAGGAACTGATTTTTTGCAGCTGGCCCAGAAATTTTTACCATTCTTTAGGATAATAATAATTCATCATCTGCTGATGAATTTCTTTTTGAGGTTTATACTGATACGCAAATGTACATCTTGCGGGAAGAGAAACTAAAATTGAATCGGTCCGACCATTAGTTTTAAGTCCAAACAAAGTTCCTCTATCGTGAAGTAAATTAAATTCGACATAACGGCCACGGCGCTGGAGTTGAAATTCTTCATCTTCAAAATTGTATTGTTCATTAATTCTTTTTTCCACGATAGGAAAATAACTTGAGATAAAATGACTTGAAAGATCGATGACCATTTTAAAATCTAAAGCGAGATTGCCAGAATTATAGTGATCAAAAAAAATCCCACCAATCCCCCGCATTTCTTGGCCTCGGTGATGATTGACAAAATACTGATCACACTCCTTTTTCATTTTTTGGTAGCTTCCATAAGGTAAGCAGGTCTTTTTCCAAACCCCATGAAAATAGCTAAAATCTTCTTCATGAGGATAGTATGGGGTAAGGTCGGCCCCGCCCCCAAACCAAAATTTTCCCCCCACTTCAACCATTCTAAAATTGGCATGAACGGTTGGGATTTTAGGATTTTTAGGATGAATGATTAAAGATATCCCCGCCGCCCAAAATTCATGGGCATCAATTGCAAAAGGGCCAATTTTTTTGAGAAACTCGGGATCAGCACTACCGTGT
>JAHEZZ010000173.1:4661-5148 GCA_023250815.1 Bdellovibrionales bacterium | reverse complement strand
AGCTACTGGGATTTTTGATCAATCCTGCCCTGTCACCGCCAACGCCCCATTTAAAGTAGATCAAGGTTACCCTTTTGAAATTAAAAACGAGGCCATTTACACAGTTCACGCAACAGTCACACTTGGCCCGGCCCCTGCTGACAAAGTTAAACCAGCGATTAGTAATCCTCTGGACATCCCTAAAACTAAAGCAGAAGAACCAAAGTGTGAAACCACCTTAACCGTCAATCCCGGCCCAGATAATGACGAAAGCAGTTCAAAAACATTTACAGCAACCTGTACTGCTAAATGTGGAGAAAAAAAGATAGATGTAAAAGATGAAAATATTACCTGGGAACTAACTAGCTGTAATCCAAAACAAAACAAAAGTGGGTCTACGGCAACTTTTAATAAGGGCGACACAGAGTGCCCCGGAAAGGCCACTTGCACACCAGGCGGTGGTGCTCCTCCACAAGATAAAGATTTCCAAGTCCCCGCCAAAGGCAAA
>JAHEZZ010000173.1:0-4651 GCA_023250815.1 Bdellovibrionales bacterium | reverse complement strand
GCCCGAGGAAAAACCCGCTCCTCCTGCACCACTTAGTCCTCCTCCTCTACCTCAAAGTTCCCCTGCAAGTGCACCCTATTATCCTCCACCGCAACCGAAGCAACCATTACAGCAAATGCCTCCAACCTTGGAAAATAAAAGCATCCGTCGATATCTTCGGTAAGGTATAACCTAAAACTGAAAAGTAGTTCCGTCTTGGCCTAGAATAGTGATTCTCGAATCACCTAGGCCTTCTATTTCTTTATATAATTGGGTTTGAAAATTGGGCTTGAGATGGCCCAAAAATATGGGAATATCCTTGGGCATTTTTTTTATTTCTTCATTCATCGATAGAGGTGTGTGATGCTGACTATCAGTCGCCACCTTCGAAAGTGCATTAGGAAAACTTGCTTCGGTGAAAATCCCCTTGAGATTTTTAACATTCTTAGCGTATTGCCAAATTTTTTCCGTCGGGCCAGTGTCTTGAGTAAAAATTAAAGCTTTGCCTTTTGACTCAATCAAAAAACCACAGGCCCCCCCCGGATGATTCACTAAAATGGGAGTAATTTTATAATCCCCAAGTTTTAAAACCTGCTCCGGAATCAAAGTATTAAATTTCAAAGTAGGGTTCTTTTCACTTGGAAGCTTGGTAAAATCTGGCCAAATTGTATCGTTCATCAAATGAGTTTTAATCGCCTCTAAAACTGGCCCATTGGCATAAACTTCAAATGGTTTTCCTTTTAGTCCAAAACAATTGTCAGACATGTACGCCAATTCGCAAATATGATCGAGGTGAGCGTGAGAAATTAAAATAAAATCAATCTGCGTTTGTTCTTCAATGGGAATCCCTGATGCCACTGACCCACAATCAATCAAAACCTTCCCATCAATTAAATAAGAAGTGGCCCTAAAACCTGGGCCAACTCCGCCATGCCCACCAATCACACGAACAAACATCATCTGTCCTAACAAAAATTTTAATTTTCCTTTCAATCATTATCGGAAGAATTTTTGTAAACTTAGTATTTGACAGCTATTTGCTCTCTTTTTTGACGATGGCCGAGTAAATCTCTTTGGTATCCTTGCTCAAAATATGTGCCAAAACTTTAGAAAATGATTTTGGCCCAGGAGTTAAAATGGCCTTATTCGCTAATTTTATCAACTCCTCATTTTGACATAAATTAGATCCCAAAAAACTCTGATCCTTTTCATAAATCAATAAAACAAACTCCCCTTTAAGTATTAATTGATCCTTTATCGCTTGAAAATCTTTCGCTAAAAAACGATACACACTTTGAAATTTTTTAGTCAATTCTCTGGCCACCACTACTTTAAAATCTGGACAATATTTTTCTAAAATTTCCAAAGTTTCCACAATCCGTTGCCCCGACTCAAAAAAAATCGACGTGCCCTTGCTCATTTTGCATAGGAAAAAGGCCTCTTTAATTGCCGAATTTCCCCGTGGCAAAAAACCATAAAAATGAAATGGGATGGGTGGTAATCCCGACAACTCCAATCCCAAAATAACGGATGAAACTCCCGGTACCGAATCGATTTCAATATTATTTTTTAAAACATGGATAACCAAAGGGTGGCCAGGATCAGAGACAATCGGACTTCCGGCATCCGACACATAAACCACATCCTCATTTTCCTGCAAAATATTAATAACTGTTTGCAATTTATTGTCATCACTATGATCGTGAAAAGAATTAATTTTTTTATCATGAGAAGAAATTGCATGATGAGATAAAAGTTCAAATAAATTCCGAGTATCTTCGGCAAAAAAATATTTTTTTTCCTTTAAAATTTTCAAACCACGCAAAGTAATATCATCAACATTGCCAATCGGAAGACTTAAAAGAATGAGTTTTGCCACAGATAAACCCGCTAGGTATTTTTTGCTCCAGTGAAAATCCTACCGCAAATAATTTCTTGCTTCAAGGCCACGGGGGCCATGATAAAATCCCTATACACTCCTCAGGTTTGTGTTTTCCATATAGGAAAACTCAAAATTACGAGCAGTACAGAACTTTTTTAAGGGATATCAATATGGGTTTAAAAGCACAAATTTTAACAGATTCCATGGGCAATATCACAATTCAAATGAAAGGCGTTCTCGATTATGAAAACACTCTACCCTTCAGAGAAGAGCTCAATCAAATGAGCAAAAAAAACCCCACCTGTATTATCACTCTTGATATGCAAGCTTTGGAATTTGTCGGCTCATCGGGAATTGGCCATTTTGTTGAAACCCTAAAAATATTAAATGAAAAAAACTCCCTGATCAAACTGGCCAACGTAAAAAGCGAATTCTTACGAGTTTTTAAACTTTATGAAGGCAGCTCCCTTGAGGCCATGATCACCAAATTTGACTCCGATGAAACGGCTGATCTTTCACAAAATTTTGTCGCCCGAAAAAGAACTTTTGAAAATTAATTTTTAAAAAGAAATTTGCAAAACAGGAATATATAAATTCAAAAAACGTTTGGCATCTTGAGATTGATTAATGCCAAAATCTCGTTTGGCCACAGAAGTCGAGATGTCTAACAACATTTTCTTCTCATTGATTTGCGGCAAATAAATACTCGCCTCCTCTTCAGGGGCCGGCGCCTCATCATCTCCAGTTGGAACTTTGTCTCTAAAAGAATGGCTAATAACAATGTAGGAACCAAATATAAGTCCAGCATACAACCCCAGTGAAGCACCTTGTAGTATTGCTCTGGGCCTGGAACCAAACGCCAAACTAGCAGTCCCTAAAAGCGCTCCACCAATGGTTCCATACAAAGCGATCATACCTAAGGCCTTTATTTTTCCATCCATCGCCTGAGCTTTTGAAGGATTAATAGCACCAAGAGCAAAACTGCCTATTATAAACCACAAAAAAAACTTTTTCATGGCCATAGGATATCATGAGCAATTAAGTTTTTGCCAAAAATAAATTTTGAAATATGCGCATTTAATCTGAGATCACTCGAACAATAAAGCTTTTATTAAAAACCTGAGAAAGCCAATCGGCCGCTTTGTAAAGTCTTTGCATTTGCTTGTGGGAAACTCTTCGTTCATCAAACATTTGGCCTCCCATTTTAATTTCTAAAACATGCCCTAAATCACTTGCTCCATCAAGATAACATAAATCAATTTGCCCCAAACCTCGTCGCCTTAACACTCCAGGTGATATCAAGATTGGAATATTTCCCCTATTTAGACAAAGAGAATTCTTTTTTTCTAAAGCTTGCCCTTTTAAAATATTATTAATTTTTTTCATCATATTCCTTAACTGGCCTAAAACTTTTGCGATGAATTTTTGATGGCCCCAATTTTTTTAATGCCGCCAAATGTATTTTGGTAGGATACCCTGCATTTTCATCAAACCCAAATCCTGGGTATTTAAGATTCTGCTTTTTCATCAAATTATCTCGGTAGTCTTTAGCAATCAGAGAGGCGAAAGCGATCAATATAGATTTTTGATCCCCTTTCACAATTGCTTTGGCGAATACCTTATCAGGAGTTTCGAAAATGAATTTTCCATCGACTAAAATAATACCTGAGCAATTCTTTTTTTGCGTTTGATAAATATTCAAAAAACTGCGCCTCATGGAAAGCAATGAGGCCTGCAAAATATTAATACAATCAATTTCTAAATGAGTGGCAGAAGAAAGTGAAAAAAATAAATTGCCAAATAATCTCATCTGATAAACTTCATTTAATTTTAAATTTTCAATCCCTAAAAAATTTAAAATTTTTTTCCTTTTTAATTCACTTATTTTCTTAGAATCATTAACCCCTAATTTGTTTAAAATTCTAGAAACTTCCATTAAATTATTTTCTTGTGACAAATCCAGCAAAACGGTAGCAGAAACAACTGGCCCGGCCAAAGGGCCACGCCCCACTTCATCAATACCAGCAATAAATTTATCGTTTGCAGAAAGAAAAGAGCGATCTAGAAATGATTTCGACATATACGCTTAATACTGAGTTTCCCGTATAAAAAAAGGCCCTCTAAAAAGAGGGCCTTGGTATTCTTTTATTCTCCTCTATCATAATCGATAGAAACTCGAGCACTCTTACCTTCTCTTTCCCTTAAGAAGTACATTTTTGAACGTCTTGATTTCCCTCGTTGAGTAACTTCAACTTTTGAAACGTTTGGAGAATGAAAAGGAAAAACTCTCTCAACACCAATTCCATCTGTATTTTTACGAACTCTAAAATGCCCATTGAGTGAGCCTCTTCTTCTCACTGAAATAACCACACCTTGAAATATTTGAATGCGTTTTTTAGTAGCATCCTCGCCTTCCGAAATAAGAGCGTGAACTGCAACGGTGTCACCGGAACGAAACACAGGAATTTCTTTTGCTTTTGGATTTTCGTGATCTTTATTTACAATATCTACCAAATTCATAATGTCTCCTTAAGACATATTCATTTCACAGAGGGGCGGTATCCGTCCTTACTGAAATGAGATTAAAAACCTCTCCTAAAACGATCTAAATAAATCGCCACAGCAGAGCGAACCGAAAGATGATTATACCCAGATATTTTAAAATCTATCGGGGCCAACAAAAAATCGGCCTTCTCAATTATCGAGGAATCTAATCCCCAACCTGTACCAAATAACAAGAAAATCGGGCGGTTGTCAATCTTTATACGCTCTAATATTTTAGAAGTATCA
>JAHEZZ010000172.1 GCA_023250815.1 Bdellovibrionales bacterium | reverse complement strand
ATAATGGCAGTATTCTCAGTGGCCCCAGGGATAGTACTAGTGGATTTCTTATATTGGTAGCTCCAAAATTTATAAGGCTGAACGCGAATATACTCGCACATGCCGAAGCCTACTTTGACATCGAAAGAAAGGCCGGAGTTAAAAATATCCAATTCACCGCCATCTAAGAAGCAAAGAATATTTTTATCTGGGTTTGAGGATCCGTCCATTTGGTCTTGGGTGATTCGACAGGGGTTAATGTAATTTTCAAATCCCGATTTATGTAAATTGTAAGATGAAGCACCTGTTGTGGCATTGGTAATATGAAAGACATCTTTTACTTCGAGATAAAAAGTATAAGTTTCGTTGCCGATACCGTTACTCGCAGTAATGACGTAGGAGGTGCGGGCAGATGGTTCAGTTGGGGTGCCGCTGATAATTCCTGTTGAGCCAGCAAGGGAAAGTCCTGTGGGCAGGGTGGGAGATACGGAATAGGTTATACCACTGCCAAAACTTTCTTCAGCATAAAGAACAAATTTATCTCCACGGTAAGCGACAAATTCGGCGGATGATAAAATCTCTTCGAAGGTATTTGAATCAACTGTAGATGTAGCGTTAATGGGGTTAAGGCTGTGCATTTCAGTCATGATGTAATCGCCCGAGGCAGTGGCATTAAATTTACCCGCATTCGTAATTGTTACAGAGCTTCCTGTCGCTGTCGCAGTGTTAATTGGGAAGTTGTAACCTGCAGCTGTGTTCGTAGCGTTGTTTGTGGCAAATGTTTGTGCATCGTAAATATAAATAAATTTTGACCAAATGGTAACAATATCGGTATCAGCGGCAGCATAGGTTGGTGAGGTTGAACTGGTGGTGCCCCCAGCAGTAATTGCTTGGTAGTCATATTGATTTGAAGCTCCCGCTCCATCATCCTTAATATTTCCTCGGGCCATTCGGACGTAACTAAAATTATTGGTGTTGTCGTAATCCACCACCAGTCCGTAGTTATCTGCTGCCCCCTCGTACACTAAGTAACTAGCGGCGGAGGGATCAGCAGAATGCTCGATGATGTCGGAAATAATTGTTGGGTTAGCGTTGATGGTTCCGCGATTTGATCCGTAGGTGCTAAAATTATCAATTGTTTCTGCATTGGCAAAAACGCCTTCAGATACCATAACTGCTAGGGTCACATAGGTTGTTAAAGTGCTGGTGAAACTTTTGATCACTTTGCCTTTTCCCGTTCCGGAAGAAGCAATTAACTTACCGGGAGGAAAATAAGCAGTGGCCTGAGCTGAAGTTAAATTTGTCGACAAAAGAATCATATTGCTGACACTTAAATCTTGAGGAGCATTGGCAATACTTATATAAATAGATTGAGTGTAAACTTCTCCATGTCTAGTTATGGTAAAGACATGCTCTGTTTTATTTATCTCGGCGGGGTTGCCGTCGATTAAAACTCCGGTGCTTAAATAAGTAACATCAATACCTGTCGGATTAACCGCAAAGGTGGTTGAGGCACTTTCCGCCAAAGTTGCAGTGACGACACCGCTCGATTTTTTAATGACGGTGGTTCTCAGCTGATCGTCGAGCACATCGGCATCAACTTGGTAGATATAGGAAATAGCGGTGATAAGAGCTTTTTTGCTGACGTATGATCCTCCGGAGGCAGCGATGTAATCGATTTTATCGGCGATTTCAAAAAGATCGGTATCGAGGTCATTCTTTCGATCAATAATTTGCACATTTAAAACATTATTGGTGGTATCTTTCGATTTAATTTGGGCGACAATTTCTTGTTCGCTGTCGATGATATATTCTCCCACCGTAAAATTTGTGGTGGCAGTATCAATAGTGATGGCCAAATAATCGCCACCGGTCCTGGGGCTAGTATCTGCTCCGGGGTTGTAGGCAGCAGCCGATCGGTCTTCTAGTTGGGCAAAGTAGATGTAACTTATATTGGTAATTGGCGCCATAAAGAGATGAACACAGGTCGAAGTACTTGACGCTAAATGGGTTGCTTTAATTGTGTATTGGCCATTGACATAAGCAGTAGGAGTTCCAGAAAAAATTCCTGTTGTGGCATCAAAAGAAATACCTGTTGGTGCCGAAGTGGTGGCGGTAATTGGAGCGCAGTTAGATAAAGTAGCAGTGACGTCGTAAGCATAGATTGTAAAATTAAAAGAAGAAGTTTCAAAGCCAGTTAATACCGGAACTAAATTAGTTATTGTGGTTCCAAGATAAACAATAAGAGGTGCACCAACAGTGGTACTGACCGCTGTAGCTCCTTGTTTATAACTCCAACCGGTTGGGCCTGCCACCTGACCAGAGCCGCCGTTAACTGCAGCACCAGATGAAGTGCTTGCTGGCGAGCTGGATGTTTTAGCAGTATCAGCATGAAATTTTGTAAGACTGTCGGGCATACAACCCGTTAGCAATAGACTGGCCAGTAAATAATAAATCTTCATAAATTTTTTCCTGATGACATTCTCTAGGTTTATTATCGGCAATATTTGCCTGAGATTTAGGATTAAAGAGATTCTCTTGTAATTTCAGGTTCTTATTTGCATAAAGAGGGAATCCTTATTTGATTGATTGCCTACAAATATGGTCAAGTGGTGATAAATTACCGAACGGCCAGATAATAATTCAAAGTTAAGTTATTTATTTTTCTATGAAAAAATATTCTGTTTTACTTGTGGAAGATGATCAATTGACTGCGCTTTCATTTTTGGCCCTTATTTCAAAACAATGGGCAGAATGCGAATGCTTTTATGCTAAAAGTTTATCTGAAGCGCTTAAAATTTCGCAACAAAATAAAATCGACATTTCTTTTATTGATATGGATTTAGAAAATCCACTTGAAGGTTTAGAGCTTATAAAAAAGTTGAAGAAAAGCACCTATAAGGTTGTGCTAACTTCACATGAAGATCAGCAAACTATTTTCAAAAGTTATTCGTTGGGCTGCAATGATTTTTTGGGCAAGCCAATTAATGGCCCAATTCTCACAAAAATTATAAATAAGTTTTTGCTTCTTAGGGACGAGGATGTTGATCAGTACTTGACTCAAACTTTTTTAACCCAAGATGAAGTCTATTTAGGGCAACTTCGCTTTATCAATAAATGGGCCTTAAGTGATGTGCCCCTTTTAATTTTAGGGCCGACTGGTTCTGGGAAAAGTCATTTGGCAAAAGAAATCCATTCAAGAGGAAAAAAAGATGAATCTAAATTAATGCATTTGAATTGTGCTGAAATTCCCGAGGCGCTTTTTGAGGGAGAGTTATTTGGTTATAAAAAAGGGGCATTTACTGGTGCCACCCAAAATAAAAAAGGCAAATTAGAAATGGCCCATGAAGGGACTTTGTTTTTGGATGAGATTGGCTCAATGCCTTTAAGTATTCAGCAAAAATTTTTAAGAGTACTTGAAGAAAAGACATTTTACCCGCTTGGTTCCGAAGTAAGCGTCACTTCAAATTTTAGAATTATTTGCGCTACCTGTGATAATTTAGAAAAATTAATCAATGAAAAAAAATTTCGTTCGGATTTATTTTTCAGATTAAAAGGGGAGGAAATTGTCATCCCTTCTCTTGGCGACCGGAGGGCCGATATTGCCATTATCGTCGAGTATTTTTTATCTTCCAATTATCGCAAAATAATTTTGACTCCTCAATTAATGAAAAAGTTAGCAAGTTATTCTTGGCCTGGAAACATGAGGGAATTATTTTTGCTTTTAAATAATCTTGCCAGCTTGGATAAAGGAATTTTAGATGTCGAAGATTGGCAGGATGGTGAAGCTCTCGAAGAGGGAAGCAGCACTTTTCAGTTTGAATCTTTAAGGGGTGATATTCTTGAGAAGGGGCTCGCTTGCGTGATGCAAGAGTTAGAGTCTAAAATTGTGATGGAAATTTTTAGGGAAAATAAATTTAAAGTGCGAGAGACGATGAGGCAAATGAAAATGTCGAATGCCACTTTTTATAAAATTTTAGGACGAGCAAAGGTTTGACAATGGATAAAGAATTACATGATATAAAATCTGACCTCAGTTCGCTAAGGACTGCTTCTGAGGTCCTATCGGGAATTTATTTTAAAGATAAAAAAATATCTTTGCAGATGATTCAGTTAATGCAGGAAAAATTGCAAAAAATAAAACAGCTTATCGAGAGTTCCGCTAAAGAAAATTGAGTTTTTGAGAATTGTTCTTTTAAGTTCTTAAAACTTGAGGCACAATAAGTGGTATGATGTCATTCACGGAGGAATGTTGAAATTTTTTTTTATTCTTATTTCATTCTTGTTTTTTGTGAATACAGCAAATGCTTTTGATTTTTTTCAATTGATATCGCCTTATCTGGCCCCTCATAAAGATCAGATATATCCCATCGTAGAAAAATACATTGGCCAAAGTTGGGCGATAAAACTTTTTCCTTCTACTGCTGATCTCGGCGATGTTGTTATGCCGCCTATCCCTGTTGTCACAATGGATGCAACCAGTACAAAGTCTTATGAAGAAAAAGAAGTCAGCAAATTATCTAAAGAAAATGAAGAAAAATACAATTACGCTTTTATTGTAGAGTTGTATCAAGTTGTTCGTGGTAATTCTCCCACTCAAGAGGAGTTGGGAGGTTGGATGAACGCTCTTCTTCAGGGAGGAACAAGGGAAGGGGTTTATAGGGGCCTTGTTTTAAATGCCAACTATGCTGGTCTGGAAAATTTTAACCAAACACCTTCTGAAAATTCGATAAAATTTGCTCAAGCTTTTTTAAAATTATTTATCGGGCAAACGGTGAGCGAGAAAGCAATAAAGGGATTTAATTTTTATAGTTTAAAACGAGTTTGTGCAGAAAAAGCGCTTGAGATTTTAGATGAATATGGAGCGAATAAGGAACATCGATCAAGCTGGTATGCTGTTTTGTCTTCGGAAATGGCAGAAAAATATCCCAATGCTTTTAGAAGTGAAATACGAAAGGATAAAAATGCCAATCGGCATAAGCATTGGGCGATGAATGTGCCTGTCCAACATGTTAAGAGCGAAGTTGTAATTAAAATTCACACGCTCTTTAATTATTTAAAATGAAATGGAACTGCTCACCGGGTGAGCCGTTCGAAGAGAACGAAGTAACTTGAGTATTTAAAATGAAACGAGTAAAAATTTGCGAACTTTATGTCTATCCGGTTAAATCTCTGCAAGGGGTTT
>JAHEZZ010000040.1 GCA_023250815.1 Bdellovibrionales bacterium | reverse complement strand
TTAGAAATAAAATACTTACAGACAATCTATAATCACTGAAATTTTTAAATTTATTTTTATTTACAAGACGGAAAAAAAGAAAAATTAAAATGAGAGTAAATAAAGCGCCAAACTGTAAAAGCATCTGAGAAATGCTTTCTACTTGTCCGTCCCGGATGCCAAAGCTTAGTGGGATACCACCAAATTGATAAAACCATTGAGGCAAAAAAATGATTAGCGACAAAGGATAAACTAAAATCGCAAAAATATTTTTTTTGCCTGGTACCTTAAAGAGATTATACAAAATAAGAAAAGCAAAAACCCCAGACAATAATACATAATCCCAAATATTGATAATACCAACCAGCCCCAGGGAAAACGAGCAGGCAAAAAGAGATATAATATGCTTCCGTGGTTCGAGAGATAAAGAGCGGTATTTTTTAAAATAGAAGAAAAAAGAAAACAAGGCCAAAGCAGAAAAAAGGTAGCTCATAACATGCGCATGCAGATCAGCAAATAAATACGACCATGAGGGAAACTCGGTAAATAAAGTATTGTCATAAATTCGAGTTAAAGACCAAAACTCTGTAAAAGTTAGGGCCATTTGTCCCTGAAATATTTTGGAAAAAAAAAGGATAAATGATTTCACGTTGGGAATCATCAGAACAAAAAAACTAAAAATCCAATAAATACCCATTCGCTTTTTTTTTGCTCTGACAAATAGACCTAAAAAATCTTTTATAATCCACAAATTAAAAGCATATAAAAAAGCAAAGCAAAAATGATACGAGGTGCTAGCATCAAGAGACACCATCTTTGGAAATAAGCTGAGTAAGTAATATCCCATAATATAATAATGAGGTATTTCTCCTGAAAACCAGGGGTCAGTAATTGGCAGTACATTGGTTTTTAAAAATGATGAAATAAAACTTAAATCCATGGGCTTTTCACCCCAATAGATTTGTGAATGAAAAGACGACTGGCAGAGAAAAAGAATAAAGAAAATGAGAAAAAATAAAAGATCGTCAATAAATTGATGGTTCTCACTCTGTTTATAATTGCTCCAAAAAGTATCTCTTTTGTTGATAAAAATAAATCCCCCAAAAAGGATCAGAGGAACAATTAAAAAGCATGAGCTATAAGGAATTAACGATAGGGTAACAAAAATATAATTAAGATGTCCCCAAAGAGAAAAAAAGAAAAGGTAAATGACCCCGTAAAATGTTCCAATCTTACACTCTTTAGGTAGCGCCGTGTGAATAAAAAAGCACAGATGCCCAAAAAGGAGTGAAAGAACAACAAGCAGAATAAGTTTAAAGCATTCAATTCCGACGAGATGAAAGAAAAAATAATTAAGGGGGAAAAAACCGAGAAGAATTAAAATTAAAAGAAAATATTTTTTTTCTAGGGTATGGCCAATCATTTGAAAGAAGCACCTGGTGTTGACCTGGCAAAAGAAATAAGCTCTTCAGTATTGTTCAATTGATATTTAATTTTTAATTTTTTAATTTGCTCATTTATGTTTATTAAAATTTTAGGTCCTTGATAGATGAAGGATGAATAAATTTGCATGACCCTTCCCCCTTCGCTCCAAAATTCCCAAAGATCATCAAAAGAATCAACCCCTCCCACCCCAATAACTTCCAAGTGGCCATGCGCTATTTCCAAGCAACGTTTTTGTATAGACTTTGCCAAAGCTTTTAATAACCCGCCAGAAATCCCACCAGTACCATATTCTGGCATAATCGTGGTATTTGTTGCGATAATACCCGTTATTTTTTTCTCGATTGCTACCTCGATAATTTCTTCTAGATCTTTAGAACTTAAGTCAGGAGAAATTTTAATAAAAAGATCTTTGGGCGTTTTTATTCTGACCTCATCCAGTGACATTAAAAGATTTTGTAGAGTTTTTTTAGATTGCAGAAGTCTTAGTCCTGGCGTATTTGGCGAAGAAATATTGATCACTAAATAATCAGCGATAGTGGCAAATTTTTGATAAAGCATTTGGTATTCGACAAATGCTTCTTCTTCAGTGCTATCTTTATTTTTACCAATATTAACACCTAATAATTTATGATAGCGATTTGCTTTTATTATATTTTTAAAAATTAAATGACTTCCCTGATTATTAAAACCCATACGATTTCGCAAAGATCTTTTTGAAATTATGCGCATTAATCTAGGGTAAGTATTACCGCTTTGAGGACGCAGAGTTACTGTTCCCACCTCAACCGCACCAAAAGATAATTTACTAAAAAAATCAATGGCCGTTGCATTCTTATCAAGACCAGCAGCAAGGCCAATAGGAGATGCCCAGTAACCATTGCCTACTTTAACTTTCTCTTCATTACTGAAAGTTGGAATGGGAAGATGCTTTTCAATTTGTGAAAAACTATCCATGGAAAAATCATGCGTCCATTCTGGGTTTAAGGTCATAAAAAAAGGGTAAAAAATTCGATGAAGAGAAGCAACGGTATTTTCAGTAAAGCATAACATAATCGCCTTCAACCACTGAACCACCAGAATGGAGTACTGCGATGGCACCATCTTCTCCAAAGTAATCAATTATTTCAAGAGTTCCTTTTATTTCGCCTTTTGAAACACCCAAAAGTCCACCCGTTTCTGGATCAAAAATTTCTTGGCCTTCAGTAATGACTCTTAAAATGTCGGTGATATTAATTCCACTTTGTCTGCCGGCATTGACGTAAATTTTATTGCCAACAATCTTGGCCACTCGCCCGATCCAATCTAGTTTTGCAGAAACATCTAAAATTGCAGGAATAGATTTTCTCACCGCAACCTTAATCCCATAGCGCAAAAGGTCCCGTCGATAATTTAAATTTTCTTCATTGTCACTGACAAAAAAACGAAAAGTGGAATCATCTGCACTGCCTTTTATAACATCAGTATAAATTTCCTTTCCAGAATTAACGTCAAAAATTCGAAGTTCAATTTTACTTTCAGTGTATGATTTAGTTTTTCTGACAAGCCCAATCTCGTCATTTTTTTCCCTGATTCTAGCATCGGTAATCCGCCCAAATAGAACAAAATTAACACCTGCAACCTTTGCTTGCCTTGAAAGTTGCACCAGCTTTGATCCGCCCCCTGAATAAATTTCTTTAGAGGAGCCAAAAATTTTACTGCCCATTTGATCAATAACAAAATCACCAGTTTTTGAAAGCTCCATACGAAGTTCTTCAGTTGCCACAACTCCAAGATCATCACCACCATAAGGTGCTTCATTGAAAATGGTTAAAAGTGCAACACGCTTTTTAATTACGCTAAAATTTTTTCGTGGAATTGGCCTATAGGACTCACGATCGCGTTTAATCACGGGGCCCGAACAAGATAAAAAAATCAGTGAAAAGATTAATGAATAAATATACATCTTTATTATTTTCAAATTATACCAGTTAAGGTTTATTTTGATAAAGAGAAACATCTTTTAATTCTAACATATAAGGAGTGTTTTTGTTTCTCACTGATAAGACTTTGCCTTCTGCTATTCTGGCGTTGTCTAAAGAATTTAAAAAACGTAAAATTTCATCCTTGCTGCCATTTATTTTTAATTCCATAACTGCTTTTTTTCCATTTTGAGAAACAATACTCGACTTAACTTGTCGGCCGGGGTTGAGGTTCTCCACATATTCTTTTATTTTAGTCAATTCACTTAGAGTGCTCGTATTTGACACTTCAAATTTCAAAACACGATAAGAAGGAGAAATCGATTGCAATGAACGTTTTAAATCGCCCAAAGAACCTAAGGGTGATTGGTAAACTGAAGTGGCAAGCGCTGAACTGTAATTTTGAGAATCTTTTATCGAATATTCCTTTCGGGGAATCTGAATATCTTCAGCTAAAACTACATAATTGGGGCCAATTGCCTTAACCACAAAATCGGTACTCACTTCAATATTTCTAGTTTGACTTAAACTATTTTCACTATTTTTTCTAATCACAATATTTATTTTTAACAAAATAGCATCTGAATATTCGCCACTCCATTCATTGGAAACTAAAGCTTCCCATTTTTGCTCCGGAGTTTTTTCCGTTAAATCTTTAATCTCTTCTTCTATATTTCGAAGTTTATTTTCATCTGCTAATTCAAAGTCAACAATGTCGCCTTTTAAATTATTTTTAAGCCATTCTAACCAGTGGGCCTTCACTACTTTAGTAAAATCATTTTCAGAATCAACTCCTAATTCATTCCAGGTACAGTTATTCAAATCAAATTTGGCATTAAGGAATACTCGACGAAATTCTTTAACCGCCCCCTCCTGTGTCGTTTTTCGATAGAGTTGCCCCAAGAGAGGTGTTCCGACTTCCCCTTGGATTGTCATATATCTCATCAAAGGATTTTGAGGAGAACGATTAAGCCTAATAATATTATAAGCGGAAAGTATATTTGATAGGCCCATAAACTCAACTTTCGAATTGGCAGTATGAATAATCCATTCCCGCTCAATTTTTTCTTTTCTTTCTTTAGGATCATCACCCTTATATTCTTCTTCTAACTTTTTTATAAAATCTTTTTTTTGATCACTTACAGACAATTCATATTTCTCCTCAAATTTTTTCCAAAAAAGAGAAGCGTCTGAATTCATTGTTTTTAATTCTTTAGATAGCAAGTCTTTAAAGGCCAAAAAAAATAAAACTTTTTTTACATCCTCTTGATTATCGGTTTCTCTCGTTAAAAATTTTCCTTCTCCTGTACTTAATTTTGATGCCGAAATATTTGCCTTCAAAAGGGCCGATGAAATATCTTGGGCCAAAATATTTTTTAAAAAAAGACCAGGCGTAAAAAATAAACAAATAATTAAAAGCAATAGATGAATGCTCATATTTTTAACCTTTATACATTTGAAACTTCTTCTAATTTACCATCAATAATATAATGAACAGCATTCATTGACAGCAATTCATTTATTTTTGTAGCAAGCATTGGAGTTGGGCCAACCATAAATGCTTCAGAAAGAGGCAATCTGGCACGGCCATTTTCTCCATCTAAGATAAAATGAACAGGAATAGTTCCCCGATAACTCAAAAGTAATTGCTTTAATTTTTCTAGTTTTCTTTGATTTAAATTTTCAATTTTCAATCCAATACGAACAGCACTAATACGCTCTCTGGCCTCATCTTCCAGTTTTTGAATTTTATGAGGGAACATCTTCCTCGGAGTTTCTGCTAAATTAACCTGCCCCGTAACAATAAATGGCCCCTCTGTTTCCAGCAATGTCTCATATTCTGCGAAGGTTTTGGGAAATACAATACATTCAATTTTTCCACTCAAATCTTCGAAGGTAACAAATGACATTTTGTCGCCTTTTTTGGTAAGAATAATTTTTTTACTGCTGATCATGCCGACCAAAACCATATCTCTTTTATCACTACCGATAACTTCTTGCACTTGGGCCAAAGGCATAGACGCAATTTGCTCCATCACATTTTGAAAACGATCTAAGGGATGCCCAGAAACATACATCCCAATCAATTCTAATTCCAACCCCAATTTTTCTCGGTCATCAAAATCAGAAGCTTCTTTAATATCTAGACCAGGGCCTTGGTCTTTTTCTTTTTTAATTTCATCCATATCAAAAAAAGAAACCTGTCCAAGTTTAAAGTCTTCTTGTTTTTTTAGGCCATGGGCCATGATCATTTCCAAATTATCTAACATCGTTTTGCGATTCATTTTTTCGATGCCATCAAATGCACCAACTTTTATCATCGATTCAAGCGCTCTTTTTCCACAAATTTTGAGATCTACTCTCTCGCAAAAATTCACAAGACCGCTAAAAGGTCCCCCATCACTTTCTCTCTTCTTTATCATTTCAATAGCAGCAGCTTCGCCCATATTTTTTATTGCTCCCATTCCAAATCGCAAATCATTTCCAACCACATTAAATAGCCACAAAGATTCATTAACGTCTGGTGGAAGAACTTTTATCCCAAATTTTTTGGCATCATTGATATATTGGGTAACTTTATCAGTATTGCCTAATTCAGTAGAAAGAAGTCCTGCATAAAAAGGTGCTGAGTAATAATATTTTAAAAAAGCAGTTTGATAGGCAATCACGGCATAAGCTACGGCGTGTGATTTATTAAAGCCGTAGGCGGCAAAATTGGCCATCAAATCAAAAAGATCTTCTGCCTTTTGAGCATCGTAACCCTTGCTTTGTGCTCCTTCTTTAAAAACTTTTCTGTGATACTCCATTTCTTTGGGTTTCTTCTTACCCATTGCTCTTCGAAGCATGTCCGCCTGGCCAAGGGTGTATCCAGCAACAACACGAGCGATGTTCATTACCTGTTCTTGATAAACAATAACTCCATAGGTATCTGAGAGCACCGATTGAAGTTCCAAAAAAGCAAATTTCATTTCCTTTCGGCCATGTTTAATTTCAATAAAATCATCCACCATTCCCGACTCTAGGGGGCCCGGGCGATAGAGTGCATTGATTGCCGTAACATCTTCCAAAGAATTAGGCATAATGCGTTTGCAAAGTTCAATCATGCCGGAAGATTCTAATTGAAATACTCCAATAGTTTCTCCACGAGATATAAATTCGTAAATTTTAGGGTCGTCCATTTCGATTGCTTCAATATCAAATTCTGGATCTTTATCTCTTTGAATAAGTTTCGAGGCCAAATCAATAACAGTTAAAGTTTTGAGCCCCAAAAAATCGAATTTAATAAGCCCGATCATTTCGCTAAAATCTTTGTCAAATTGAACGACCTGTTCTCCCTCTCTACCCTTAAAAAGTGGACAATATTTTACCAGTGGTTCATTCGTGATAATCACACCTGCGGCATGGATCGATGCATGACGAAGAAGACCTTCTAACCTTCTGGCGATAGTAAAAATCTGGCGAACTTTAGGATCGCTGTCGATCATGTCTCTAAGCTTGGGCTCCATTTCGATGGCCTTCTCTAAAGTAATACCAAGTTCTTCTGGAATTAACTTAGAAAGAACATCTGCTTCTCCAAATGAAAGTCCAAAAACTCTAGAGACATCTTTAATTACCGCTTTGGCCTGAAGTTTTCCAAAGGTAATAATTTGTGCCACCCTCTCATGCCCATATTTTTCTGTGACATACTCAATAACTCGTTGGCGTTTTTGCTGGCAAAAATCGACATCAAAATCAGGCATACTAACCCGTTCAGGATTAATGAATCTTTCAAAAAGAAGATTAAAAGGAAGGGGATCAATATTAGTAATAGAGAGGGCATAAGCAACTAACGATCCTGCTCCTGACCCTCGCCCTGGCCCTACCGAAATATCATTTTTTTTTGCCCAAATAATAAAATCGGAAACGATCAAAAAGTAACCGGCAAATCCCATATTGATAATCATGCCAAGCTCATCTTCTAAGCGATCGAAATATTTTTGTTTTAAAGTCACTTCCCATTCCGGAAGTTTTTTTATTTTTTTAAACTGTGGCCCTTCAAATCGTTCTTGTAATCCGTCTCTGCTTATTCGGCGAAAATAATCCTCTAGCTTTTCACCAGTATCAATGGGGAAATGAGGAAGGTGATAAATTTGCCGACCAGAATCATCAGTCCAATTAAGTTCCAAATTACATTTATCGGCAATTCTTAAAGTATTATCACAAGCCTCAGGAGCATAATCAAAGGCCGCCCTCATGAGTTCCGGTGATTTATAATAAAATTCATTAGTGGTTAAGCGCATGCGTTTTTCATCTTGGAAAGTCTTCCCAGTTTGAATACAAAGAAGGACCTCTTGAGCGGCAGCGTCTTCTTTTAGCAAGTAATGGCAATCGTTAGTAGCGACAATTTGCACATTATGCTCTCTGGAAAATTTGACAATTTTTTCATTCACTATTTTTTGTTCAGGCAAACCATTTTCTTGAATCTCAAGATAAAAATCGTCTTTATAAATGTCATGCAATTTATGTATAGCGCGAATCGCCTTATCATCTTGACCAGTATAAAAATTATGGCCAACCTCACCTTTTAAACATGCCGTAGTGGCCACTAGTCCTTCGCTAAATTCTCGAAGAAGCTCAGCATCTGCCCTTGGTTTATAATAAAAACCTTGAAGATAAGCACGAGACAAAATTTTACACAAATTTTCATAACCGGTTTGATTTTTACATAGCAAAATAAGATGATGGATTTGAAAACTTGATTCAGTCTCATCTTGACTATCAAGGGTCTTTGATTTTTTGGCCGCTGAACGATCAAAACGAGAACCCGCCGTAAAATAAATTTCTGAACCCAAAATAGGTTTAAGGCCAGAGGCCTTCGCTTGTTTATAAAAATCAATGGCGCCGAACATATTTCCATGATCAGTCTGGGCCACTGCTGGAATATTAAATTCCTTTGCTTTCTCCATCAGATCATGAATGCGAATTGCTCCATCAAGCAGCGAGTACTGAGTGTGCAAATGAAGATGAACAAAACTTTGAGGATAACTTTCTAACAAAGATTTTTTTTCAGAAGCTGCTTCTAACATGATTTGTCCCTGGCCTTTTAAGGACTAATTTTAGGGATATTTTAAGGCCTTTGTCAGGACGGCCAAAGTCAATTTCAAACAATATGATTAATTAGCGGAATTGGTATTATTCCCATTCAATAGTGCCGGGAGGTTTATTCGTAATGTCATAGACAACTCGAGTTATTCCTTTCACCTCATTTGTAATCCGCGAAGAAGTTTTTGCTAAAAAAGCTTGCGGCATTTCTGGCCACTCTGCAGTCATGCCATCGCTGCTATTTACTAATCTGAGACAAATAACTCTTTCATAAACTCGCCCATCCCCTTTTACTCCAACCGTATAAACAGGGAGCAAAACCGTAAAGGCCTGCCAAATAAAACGATATAATGAAAAATTATTCATTTCTTCAAAAAGAATTTGATCAGATTCACCTAAGATCCGAAGCCCTTCTGGCGTTACTTCTCCGAGTTGCCGAATCCCTAATCCTGGGCCAGGAAAAGGATGTCGATAAACCCAACTTTCCTTGAGATTAAGAAGCAATCCTAAATTTCGAACCTCATCCTTAAACAGATAGCGCAAAGGCTCTAGCAAATTTAAATTCATTCTCTCTGGCAAACCACCGACGTTATGATGAGACTTTATAGTTGAAGATTTTCCCCCTTGTTTATGAGGAGAAAGAGATTCAATGACATCAGGATAAAGTGTTCCCTGAAGTAAAAATTTAAAATAAATATTATGATTTTTTTGATACTCCTTCACCTTTTCCTCAAAAACTTCAATAAAAGTTCGCCCTATTATTTTGCGTTTTTCTTCTGGATCACAGACCCCCTTTAATTTGGAAAGAAACAATTCACGAACATTGAGGATCGTAATATTAAGAGAAGTATTTTTTTTTAGCTCCTCAAGATGATGTGCATCTTGAGGCCGAAGAAGTCCATGATCTACAAAAAAACAATGAAGCTTTTCTTTTAAAACTCGATCGGCAAGTGTGGCAGCCACCAGAGAATCAACTCCTCCAGAAAAGGCGCATAGCACTTCCCCCGAATTTTCTTGGCAAGTACGTTCTACTAATTCCAAAGCCTCTTGCAACATAGTTGTTGAATCCCAATCATTTTTAAGTTTACTTACCTGAACTAAAAAATAATGCAAAAGTTCTTTGCCATACTCACTATGCTGTACCTCTGGATGAAACTGAAAGGCCAGTAATGGGCGCTTTTGATGTTGGATCATTGCAACCAAATTATTTTCACTTTTCATTAAAATTTGAAATTCGCCAGGCACCTTTGTGACATGATCTGAGTGGCTCATCCAGACATTCAACGATTTTGGAAAATGATCAAGGGCCTCATTGCAAAAAGAAATTTTTGCTCTCCCATATTCGCCTTGAATTCCTTTTTCAACCACACCTCCAAAATACTTGGCCATGAGTTGCATGCCATAACAAATACCTAAAACCGGAAGATGGGGATTTTTAAAAAATAAACTATAATCATTCTTATCTAGAAAAACAGATTCTGGGCCGCCCGACAAAATCAGCGCTTGAGGTGATTTCCTATTGCTAAAACGATTTAGGGCCTCTTCTACTGTGATTAAATCGGATGAATACCCCAACTCTCGAGTTTTTCTGGTGATCAGCTGAGTATACTGCGAACCAAAATCAACAATCCACAAAGATCGGTCTTTCATCTTTTACCTATTGAAGAGAATAGTTGGGAGCTTCTTTGGTAATGATAATGTCGTGAGGGTGACCTTCTTTTAAAGACGCCTGTGAGATGACAATAAATTTGGCCAACTCCTGCAACTCTAAAAGATTATGTGCCCCGATATAACCCATGCCAGAACGAATCCCTCCACACATTTGAAAAATATTAGAGGCCAGAGAGCCACGATAAGGGACTTGGCCTTCAATTCCTTCTGGTACTAATTTGTTGCTCTCATCGATATGACCTTGTCCGTAGCGATCTTTGGAGCCTCTTGCCATCGCCCCTAAAGATCCCATACCGCGGTAGACTTTATAAGATCGCCCTTGGTATAAAACCATTTCCCCTGGGGATTCATCAGTTCCAGCAAAAAGAGACCCGATCATAACCGAACTTGCTCCTCCGGCCAGGGCCTTCACAATATCTCCGGAAAATTTAATCCCACCATCAGCAATAAAAGGAATCTTTTTAAATAAACAAATTTGTGAGCACTCCCACACTGCCGACATTTGCGGTACTCCAATTCCCGCAATCACACGAGTCGTACAAATAGAGCCAGGGCCTATTCCCACTTTTATGCCATCTACACCAGCAAGAATAAGGGCCTCGCAGGCCTCTTTTGTCGCAACATTGCCAGCAACAACATCAACTTTGGGAAATGCTTTTTTTATTTTTTTTACCATATCCAGCACACTCTGAGAGTGTCCATGAGCAGTGTCGATAACCAAAGCATCAGCTTCTGCAGTAACTAGTTTCTCGGCGCGAATCATCTCCTTATCTCCCACGCCAATCGCGGCCGCCACTCGAAGTCGCCCCAAGGTATCTTTGTTGGCATCGGGAAATAAGATTGATTTTTTAATATCGCGAATTGTAATTAAACCTTGAAGTTTTCCTTTTTTATCTATCACTGGCAATTTTTCAATACGATGTCTGTGCAATATTTCTCTGGCCTCATCTAAAGTTGTCCCTTCTCCCGTTGTAATTAGGCGCTCTTTGGGTGTCATAATATCTTTAACTTTAAGTGAAAGATTACTTTCAAATTGCATATCTCGCCCAGTTAAAATCCCCACTAATTTTTGATCGTCATTAACCACTGGCATCCCAGTTATTTTATAAATTTTTCGAAGTTCAACAACTCGAGCGAGCGATTCTTCTGGCCCCACCGTTATCGGATCGATAATCATCCCCGCCTCAAATTTTTTAACTTTTTCAACTTCATGAGCTTGATCATGAAATGATAAATTTTTATGAATCACCCCAATCCCTCCCCATTGGGCAATGACAATGGCAGTAGGGGCCTCAGTCACAGTATCCATGGCCGCCGAAACTAAGGGAATTTTCATCGAAATATTTTTGCTAAAGTAGGTCTCTAATTTGACATCTGAGGGCATCACCTCAGAATGACCTGGCCTTAAGAGCACATCATCATAGGTATAATTCATTTGAGGATCAATTTTCTTGCTTAAAGATGATGGTGCTTCACGAATCATAAAACCACCTTATTTACTCTCACTCAGAAGTGAGAAGTATAATGAATATTCAGTGACATTATGATGGCCTGACAATTGAGAGTTTGTCAGCGCTTTTTTGTAGATATATTTTATACCTAATATTCTTTCTTGTAATCTTGTCGGTAACTTTTAAGTTCGTTGATTAATGTATTGGTCTCATTGCTATGGCGCATTTGTTTTTTGTATTGATCAACTAGCCCTGATTCAAATACTGGATCCTTTTTAATATCTACTGAAGCAGGTGATCGCACCACTTCCGCTGCTTTTTCTTTATTTTCCAAAATGGCAACTGAATCTTTTGCAACTTCCGATTCCAAAATTTGTGGTGCAGTAACAGTTGTAACCTGAGCAGGAGTTGAGATGTTCAATGGTCTATTTTCCACCCCAAAGATTTTTATAACAACGGTGCTTTTTTTATTGTAGCTTGGTACAAATTTTTTACTCAGTTTATCTTTTTTAATTTTTTCAATTTTTTGATCATTATAATTTTCTACATTAAAATCTTTAATTTCAATTTCTGGTGGTAATCGTCGGACCATAAAATTTCTTTTTTCATTAATGGTTGGCGCATTTGAGACCGAGGCTATTTCTCTTTTGGGAACGACGGCCTTGGCGTTTTTATTTAAAGCTTGATTGATAATATCATCCTCATCAGCAACCATCTGTGGCATTGTCACTTTATTTTCCAGGGCCATCTGTGAGGATGGTGAAAAAGGAGTTATCCCAGGAAAAATTGATGTAAATGAGTCATAAGATTTTTTTCCAATAGACATTGCTTGACGAGGTTTTCCAGAATCAATTTGATCATCCACAAAAGAAAATTTTCCCTGATCTACCACCACCGTTTGGTCTTTATCTAAAATATTAGAAAATTCCATGCCACCGCTGATTGAAAGAAATTGAGTTTTAGCATTAACGGCATCATAAGATACAATCCCCTCGCCGCCCCAATAAGTAACCACTGCATTGGCAGTTTGAATTTCATGGGCGTTTTTTGTAGCCTTATTTTGAAACCATACTTGGCCTTTTTTAAGTTCCACGATTTTATTTAAAAAATGAATATGTGAGAGTGAGGGTAGATGCCAAAATTGCTCATCTGAAGTACGGAGGGTGACAAGACCGCCATCTTCCACGTAAACTTCATTCATGTCTTCAACTAAATCAGCGGCCCTTAATTCTTTCGTTACACCATTACGTAAAATAAAGGCGTGCCCCTTAACTGTATCCACCATCGCCACAGGTTTAGCGGCAAATGTAATTGGTACAACCAATAGAAAAAAAAGCAATGATAAAAGACACCTCATACTCACGCCCTATTTTTTATATTTATGTAGAATATTTTCATAATGAGATTTAATAATTTCCCATTCATTAGTATTGCGATATTTTTTTCTAAATTCCTCAGCAATATTAAAAAATTCTTTTTCATTACCCATCTTTAACTGGGCCAAGGCCCACCACAATTTTGCACCCTTGTAGTAAGAAGAGGTTGGGTAAGATTCAATTAGCTTGGCAAAATCACGACTGGCCCAATCGTAATGATCACCTGATTCATAGGCCGCTAAACCACTCTGAAACAACAATGCATCTTTGAGTGCCTCGCCTTTCCCATGATATTTAATAAAAGTTTGAAAATACTGCGCTGACTTTTCAAAGTTTTTTATTTCAAATTCTTTATATCCAACAGCTAAAAGCTGTTCTGCACTCCAACGATAGACTTCGTATTTAACTAAATCATTTTCGGGAACAACAGGCGACACACTGGCGACCTCACGTTTATTATTTTTTTCTTTATTAAGCTGCATTTCCAAATAATTTTTTTGTGCCCGAGTCGATTCTAATTCATAAGTGAGAGAACTAATCTGTGCTTTAAATTCTCGATTTTCTTTGGCCAATTTTAGGGCCGCTTTTTCATAATTATTAACAACTCTCGCACGCTCTTCTACCTGAGTGTACATTTGGCATGAGCTACTTAAATGGCCCACAACAAAAAGAGCAAAGATATTTTTTATCGATCTCATATTCTTCCCTAGTTTTAAAAACCTGGAGATACAAGAAACTATCGGAAAAAAGAAAAAAAAGTTGAGTCTTTGAGATTTGCAGATGGCCGACAAAAACAATCGGTCGATGCTAGTTTTTGATATTAATTTGCCAGGGGTATTTTAGAAAAAGGGATCCAAGTAAACCATTCTTCTGGATCTTCTTTTTTTAAGCGAAAACACATTTCCGGAGTCCACTTAGGACGCTTCGGTTTATTTTGAAGCTTGAGCCTAGATTCTTCGAGCGTTTTATTTCCTTTTTTGGCATTACAGGTAGGACAACAAGAAACAATATTCTCCCAACAAGTTTGCCCACCCCGACTGAGGGGCAGCACATGATCAAAGGTCAAATCACTCATAGACATTTTTTTCAAACAATATTGGCAAGCAAAATCATCTCGAAAAAAAACATTAAACCTGGTAAAACGCACTTCTTTACTTCCCAAATGCTTATTAAAAAGACGCAATACCTTAGGCAATTGAAACTGCTTATGGGGAGAACGAACCTGAATTTCTTGGTAAACATCAACCACTTGTGCTCTGCCACTTAAAAAAAGAATCATGGCCTTCTGCCAACTGACGATCGTCACTGGATAAAAAGAACTGTCTAAAATAAGGGTCCTCATATTGGCCTTGAAGATAGCGAACCTACGTGCCCGCTTCATTTACCAAGGGGATCAATTCCCCTAACTCTATGATATCATGGCAAGATAAATCCGCGCTACTCAGAACATTTTTACCCTTAAATCGGCCATGGCACAGCAAAACTGCCCAAAATTAGAGGTACAAAAAGGTTAATTGCCCGATTTCATAGATTTGTGTTATCCTGTCCGCCACTTCATTTTACAGACCAGTAGGAGAAATATGGAAAGTATGAGCGGCAGAGATTTACAAGAAGAATCAGCAATAAAAGTGATCATCGATCACAATCGCGGAAATGCAGAAGCATGTATTAAAAAATTCAAAAGAATGTGTGAGGCCGCTGGGGTTTTAAAAGAATATAGAAAAAGAAAAGAATACAAAAAACCATCGGTAAGAAAAAAAGAAAAAATTGAGGCAGCTCAAAAGCGCAAAACAAAAGAGGCCACTCGCACTGACCGTGGGCCTAGCCGTTACTAATTTCGAGAACCCTCATTCTTCTTTTTTACCTACATAAATCAAGTAAACAATTCCTTGAGCGAATAGAGACATTAAAATATCTTGCTGTTAAGATTAAATAATCCTTATCTGTTTGAAATATAACAAGGTCTTAACATGAAAAATCATTTCTCAAGAATTTTAATTTTTCTTTTATTTTTGTTTCATTTTTACTCTCAAGCCTTTGCACAAACTAACGATGAGAAAATACCGAATCCCCTGGCGCAGATACGCAGTGAAATTGTAGAAGATAAAGATTTTGCAAATGCACCTCTGCTCGCCATAACCATGGCCAATCCAAAAGGTTGGCACACTTATTGGAAAAATCCTGGAGACGCTGGTCTTCCACTTAAATTTTCATTTTTTAAAGGCGAAGACAACTCCATTGCTCCTCTGACAAATTCGTTAATAGAAAAAGAATGGCCAGCTCCTTCACGCATGATCGAGCAAGGAGATATGTTGGCCTACGGTTTTAATAATTCAAACACTTTCTTTTTTGATTTAAACGCTAATACTTTAAATGAATTAGAAGGCAAAAATTTTACCACTAAAATCACCTTTCTTATTTGCAGTAATATTTGTATTCCCGGAGAAATTTCTGTTTCAGGATTAGTTTCATCTGGAAAATACTTGGCCCGTAATAGTGAAATTGAAATTGATCGATCGGAACTTCTTAAACGATTTAAGGCCATGCCAAAGATACAAGAAAGAAGTAATGAATTAGATTTTATTTTGGCAAAAGCAGGTGAAAACAAATTAGTGCTTTATTATAATTTTCAACCCAAAGAGGGAGGTGGAGTTGATACTGAAAATTTAATAACTCCTTTTCCCTTAACCCCATTCACTTTTAAACGAGAAGAATTATTCCGGGATAAAGACGGGCATCTTTATGGGAAAATTCCAATAGATTTTGACGGTGAATACCAAGAACCACCACTTCCTTTTCCCGCCGATGGAAAATTTAATAAAACATTTAATTTTCAATTTCTCCTTAAAGACTCCGACAACTCTACTTTAGTACTACAAAAAAATTTCGAAGCATTTGAACTAGAAAAAGGGGCCAAGCTTGAGGCCTTTTATAAAGACCTCATTGCCATTACACCTACAAGAGTTGACGATGCAAAAGAAAATACAAAAGATAATTCAATAAATTCCACTCCAGAAATCCCCTCAAAAACTTCACTTTCATTCTTTCTGGCAATTTGTCTGGCGTTTATAGGAGGCCTAATATTAAATATCATGCCTTGTGTTTTGCCAGTTATTTCCTTAAAACTTTTCTCACTTGTCAAACTTCATAGTGAAAATCCCAAGGCCCTTTTTCGCCACAATTTTTTTTACACTTTGGGTATCTTAATTACTTTTTTAGCGATGTCAGTTGTTATCATCGTACTAAAAAATTTAGGGACAGAAGTTGGTTGGGGATTTCAACTACAATCTCCTCTTTTTGTTTTAATAATAATTACTATTTTAACAGTAATGGCGCTCAATTTTTTTGGGCTTTATGAACTTTCTACTCCGGGTTCCTCATTGCTTAATCTAAAAATAAAAGATGGGCCCATCTCAGATATCTTTTCTGGTTTTTTGGCAACCATTCTTTCGACACCTTGTAGTGCCCCTTTTTTGGGAAGTGCCCTAACCTACGCTTTCACGGAAAATGCGATGACCACGATCGCAGTTTTTTTAAGTATTGGCATTGGACTCTCATCTCCTTTTATATTAACCGCATTTTTTCCAAAAATAATTGGTCTCATCCCTCGCCCTGGCGAATGGATGAATCATGTCAAAAAATATTTAGGCCTTACACTTCTACTTACTGTTATTTGGCTGATTGATGTTTTTGTTGCCCTCACCACGGATTGGGGAAATCTTCCCTTGCTTCAACTTTTAGCCTTTTTAACTCTCATCACTTTCACTCTGGTAATGAACAAATATCAAAAAAATTTAGTACCAAAAATAATCCATCTTGCGGCCGTTACTCTAATCGGTATTTGGATTGTCTTTACTCTTTTTGGAGAAGTCGATAGCAGTCAGGGTGGTGGTTTAATTGCTGAGAAAAATCGCTCTGAACTAAAATGGGAAAGATGGAATGAAGAAAAGATGAAAGAACTCCAATCTCAAGGACAAGTGACATTTATAGATTTCACTGCAAAATGGTGTTTCACTTGTAAGGCCAACGAAAAGTTGGTAATTGAAACCCAAGGTTTTCGGGATCTGACTTTAAAATATAACGTCAAATTGCTGCTCGCCGATTGGACAAAAAGAGATGAATTAATTGGCAATTGGCTGTTGTCACAAGGTCTGGCAGGAGTACCCGCCTATTTTGTAATTAACCAAAAAAAGGAAATTATAAATCTTGGGGAGACACTCAGTCTATCGAAGATTGAGCACGCTTTATCAGGAGAGAAAAGTGAAAAATAATTTAAAAAAACAAAATGCTTTAATTATTGGCGCTGGGGCCTTTGGAACATCGATGGCCTCAGTGGTTGCTAATAATTTTGAAAAAGTTGTTTTATTAGTTCGGGCGGATGACGTTTATCAAGGAATCAAAAACAAAAAAGAAAATACCGTCTATCTTCCAGGAGAAAAATTAGCTGATAATATATTTCCTGCCAAAACATATGAAGAAGCAGAGCTGCTTGTTTCAAATTCTTTTTCTTTAATCATTTCAGGCCTACCAACCGAAGCTATTCGCCTTTATTTCAAGGCCCATCAACATACCCTTCTTCATTATCTAAAAAGAGGGGTCCCCCTAGTTTCTCTAACCAAGGGAATTGATACTGATACTTTAGAAATGGTGGATGATCTCCTTTTTGACATCTTCCCAGAGCACCGCGAGCAATTTTGTTTTTTATCCGGGCCAAGCTTCGCCAAGGAAATTATGGAAGAACAGATTACTTTAGTCTCCGTGGCCGGCAGATCTAAAAAAAATCTTGAATTAGTAACCCAGATGTTGGCCACTAATTATTTTAAAGCTCTTCCAACTTACGATATTAAAGGATTACTCCTTGGAGGCGCACTTAAAAATGTTTTGGCAATTGCCGGTGGAGTACTTGAAGGACTAGGCTACAACCATAACACCCGAGCAGCGATGATTACACGAGGGATATCCGAGATGCTGCGATTTGGAAAAGTTTTCAACGCTAGGCCTGAAACTTTTTATGGACTCTCAGGAATGGGGGATCTTATTTTAACCACCACCGGCGAAATCAGTAGAAATAAATTATTTGGACTCGAAATTGCCAAAGGCAGAAACCCAAAAG
>JAHEZZ010000171.1 GCA_023250815.1 Bdellovibrionales bacterium | reverse complement strand
TAAGCTCGATCTTTTAAGAAGAGGTGGCGATTCTCTTCTTGGCCGCTATCATTACTATCGTATGCACCCCTATTCTTTACCTGAGCTTGGTGTGAATGCCATAAATTTAAATCATCTTTTTAAATTTGGAGGTTTTCCAGAACCTCTTCTCGCTAAGTCAGAACGCACTCTTAAGCGTTGGCATCTTCAGCGAATCGACCGTTTGGTAAAATTAGATCTTCGAGATTTAACATTTATACGAGAGATCGAGAAAATTCATCAGTTGGCCTGGGAGCTTCCGGCACGAGTGGGATCTCCTCTCTCTGTAAAAAACTTGGCGAATGATCTGGAAGTCGATCATAAAACTGCTAAAAATTGGATCGCTATTTTGGAAAATCTTTATTATTCATTTTCTATTTCTCCTTATGGCGAAAAAAGAATTCGCGCTGTAAAGAAAGAACAAAAACTTTATCTTTGGGATTGGAGTCAAATAGAGGAAGAGGGATTTCGTTTTGAAAATATGGTCGCCTGTCACCTTCTAAAATACTGTCATTTCCAGCAAGATGTTTACGGGGAGAGGATGGAGCTTCGCTATATTAGAGATATCGATAAAAGAGAAATTGATTTTGTAGTTCTTAAAAATAACAAACCTCTTTTTGCAGTTGAATGTAAAATGAAATCAGAAAAAATAAGCCCTCATCTTTTTTATTTTAAAGCGAGAACTAAAATTCCTTTTTTTTATCAAGTGCATTTAAATGGCCCATCAAAGAGTGAGACAGATGAAATTAAAATATTAAATTTTGCTGATTTTTGCAAAAAAGTTAACTTGATTTAATGTGGGTATAAATTTATTTTTTCGCCGTTAAAAATAAACTGTATACATGGTTCATTTTCGGCGTTAAAATATGAACTATGTACCCTAGAATATGCAACCCATTGTTATCAAATAGCTTTTTTCTCTTTGGAGGGAGGGGGACCGGGAAATCAACCCTTCTTAAAAAACTCCTACCAGAGGGGCCTGATATTTTATGGGTTAACCTTTTAGATTCCATTCTCTATCAAAAGCTAGTAGCAAGGCCCAACTTATTTCTTGAAATGATTCCGGCCCATTTTAATAAACAATGTTGGATTGTTGCTGATGAAATCCAGCGCATCCCAGAACTGCTTAATTTGGTTCATCTTCTGATTGAAGAAAAAAAAATTAAATTTGCGCTGACAGGTTCAAGTGCCAGGAAACTTAAAAGAGGTTCTGGAAATTTGCTTGCCGGCAGGGCATTTCTCAATTTTTTATATCCGCTTTCTTACCGAGAATTAGGCAATGATTTTAGATTGGATCAAGTCATAAATTGGGGGGCGCTGCCTAAAATTTATGAATTTCAAGATAATCTTTTTAAAAGTGAGTATCTAAAATCTTACTGTGCAAATTATTTAAAGGAAGAAATAAAAGAAGAACAAATTGTGAGACAGCTTGATCCTTTTGTCCGTTTTTTAGAGGTTGCGGCACAAATGAATGGAAAAATTATCAACAATACAAAAATTGGACGGGAGGCCCAGACTGATATTAAGGCAGTGATTCGTTATTTTCAAATTTTAGAAGATACTCTACTTGGTTTTTTTCTTGAACCTTATCATCGATCAGCAAGAAAAGTTCAAACTTCCAAGGCCAAATTTTTTCTTTTTGACTTGGGAGTAAAGCGGGCCCTGGAGGGGACATTGTCTTCTGAAATTCTTCCAGGCACCTATGCTTATGGTAACGCCTTTGAACATTTTTTTATTTTGGAATGTAAAAAGCTTAAAGACTATTTTCGCTTAGATGATAAATTATATTATCTACGAACAAAAGATGACGTTGAAATAGATTTAATTATTGAACGGCCTAAAAAAGAAATTATTGCAGTGGAAATAAAATCTTCTTCAAACGTTGATATTAATGAATTTAAAAAGGCCCATGCCCTGGCCTCTGATCTCAAGGCCAAACGCATGATCATCGCTTGTAATGAAAAAAAGAAGCGCACCGTCTCTGGAATTGAAATTATGCCCTGGATGGACGTTCTTTTGGAATTATACCCGCAGCGCTAATACCAATTCCACTAATTAATGTTGGGATCTTTAGCGCTACTTTTTCCCATCTTACATTTCTCATCGTCGTAAAATACTCGACGTGCCCTAGGGCACGTCTGCGTTTTTTTCTCCTCTTCAAAACGCAATCTGGAAAAAATTAACACCAAATCTATCCAACATTAATTAGTGGAATTGGTATTACTTGAAAAGCAAAGCAGTAACTGTATAATAAAAGTAATTTTTTTATCAAACAAAAGAGCTAATTCATGAGAGATTTTATCAAATATTTTTCAGGTTCTCTATTTTTATCGCTGATCGGTGGGATTTGTGCTTTTGGGGTTGGATATTATTATTCAGGTACGACCTCCGGCGCTTTATCTGCTTTATTTTTAACTGTCGTTTTAAGTGTCCTCGAAATTTCGCTTTCTTTTGACAACGCTGTAGTGAATGCCATTGTTTTAAAAAAAATGACTCCCCTTTGGCAGCATCGTTTTTTAACTTGGGGTATTTTAATTGCAGTTTTTGGTATGCGTTTAGTTTTTCCCCTGCTTTTAGTAGGAGTGATGGCGCATATAAACCCTTTTGCCGCTCTTAAGATGGCCGCTTTGCAACCGGAAGAATACGCTAAAATTATGCTTTCATCTCATGTTAGTATCGCTGCATATGGTGGAGCTTTTTTGATGATGGTTGCCCTCAAATATTTTTTTGAGGTCGGAAAAGAAATTCATTGGATTCACATTATTGAACGTCCGCTAACCAAGTTAGGACGAATGGAGGCGATTGAAATCGGCCTTACTCTTATTACTCTTTATTCTTTTTCAAAATATCAAATTGAACTTGAAAAAATGAATTTTATAATTTTTGGAATTGGAGGAATTATAACTTATATTGCCGTTGATGGAGTTGGTGCATTTTTGCAAGCGCCGGACGAAAGCAAACAATTAGATCTGCATAAAGCAAGCCTCGGAATGTTTCTTTACTTGGAAGTTCTCGATGCCTCTTTTTCCTTTGACGGAGTTGTTGGGGCCTTTGCCATCACAAATAATCTTTTTATCATTATGATTGGTTTGGGTGTTGGAGCGATGTTCGTTAGAAGTCTCACCATCATGCTCGTCGCTAAAGGCTCTTTGTCCCATTACCGTTATTTGGAACATGGAGCTTTTTACGCAATTGGGGCCCTTGCCATTCTTATGTTTACTGGAACCATCTGTCATGTTCCAGAAATAATTACGGGGCTTATTGGAGCAATTTTAATTGCCTTGTCCCTTTGTTCATCGATCCTCTATAACAAAAAAAATCAAACGCGAGGAATGGTATAATTATTTTTTGTAAGCTTGCTCCAATTTTTAAAATTTTCATTCGCCCAAATTTCATTTTGATTAAGACTTAGGCGCAACTCTTCTTGAAATTTCTCAAAATCTAAATCAACGGTATTTTCGGGAACAAAAATTGCTTTGCCATAACAAATAATAATTTTTGAAAATGGTTTGGGTAGGCGAAATTTATCCCAGCTTTTAAAGGTCCAAAAAGATTTGGCAATCGGAATATAAGGAACGATGGGGGCCCCTGTTTTTTTGGCCATATCGACAATGCCTGGTTTTACAATTTGTGCTGGGCCTTGAGGCCCATCTACTGTGACTGCTCCAGCAATCCCGCTTTTAATGGTCTCGATCATTTGCTCTTTTGCCGCTTTTCCGCCCTTGTCTACTCCGCTGGAATTTTTTGAACTTCCTCGCACTACAAAATGTCCCATTTTTTGGCAAATGAAATCGACGATGTTGCCATCTTTTGATTTGGAGATAATGACAACATGAGTGCGTGTATTTTGAGCGAGAACTCCATGAAAACAGTTTTGGTGCCAGGTTGCAAAAATATAATTTTTGTCTTTGCTGTTGATGCAGGCCTCTTGCAAATTCTCCACCGCCAGAAAACGATAACGATAGGTAGAATTTAGCGCCCGCACAAGATAATAAATAAGACTAGAAATGAGCATAAAAAAGTTTATACCGTTTCTTCTTTAGAGATCAAGCATTATTGCCTGTAATTGATGTTGGGCCCTATCTGTGTTCGACTGCTGCTTGGGGCCTTTCGTGCCATTACAAAACCCATAGTAGGGGAATTATTTTGTTCTATCTTAAGTGGCCTAGCGAATGGCCTTGCTTGTTTGATCCAAATTTTTCGATCTGGGCCAACTAATTTCCATTCGATATCCAAAGCAAAGTCATCACCTTTGTTGTAGATCTTGGCAAATTCATTTTGCAAAAAGCGAAACAGTCGCGATAATTTTCTGACTTCTTTTTTTTCATTTGAACTATTTGTTTGTGCACTATCAAGCAAAACAGGTGAACCAGATAAAACGGAAGAGCGAGAAAGGACTTCATAAGTCCATTCAGGCCAAAATTCTAAATCCATTTCTTTATTTGGATCAGCGGACATTGTGCTCACTAGAATTTCTTCTGTTTTATAATTTTTAATTTGAGTTTGCGGGTCCCTTTCTAATAAATCTTTTTCGATTGGAGGATTTGTCACTGCTAAGTCGAAATGTTGCCCATTGATATAGAGCTTGTAGTTTTCTTCGAGATCAAAAATATTTGTGGTGATGGCCACTCCGTTTGCCATTTCTGATTTTACTCCATCTAGTCCTTTGTAGGGAACTCCTTCGTGTAGGGCCATTCCCACTTTTACTTTCATATGATTTTGATGATTGATACCGTACCATTCTCGCTCTTCAAAGGCGCGATCATTCCAGACACTTGAATAAATGTAGGGAATTTCTTTTTTTAATTCTTCTTCGATTTTATCCCAAGGGTAAGGTTTAGTTGAAAGCCGTACCTCTTCACCTTTTGAATTCATCCCTTTAGCGTATAACCACACTCCTGTTGAATTATATAAACCAGCTCCAGTGAATCCTTCTAAATCTTCTGAGTTGGTGGAACTTCGAAGGCGTAATTTTGAAATCTTTTTTTGATTAATGGGAGACGTTTTATCGTCAATTAAATATTTTTTAAAAAGTTGCAGCATTTCAGGAGGAACTTGTGAAGTAGAAATAATGTTTCTAATTTTTTCTAAGACTGGTTTCATCTGGCAAAAGGAAACTTCTTTTTGTTCATTAAAAACATCGTTCTTGCTCAGAATTTCGGTGATCAGATCAGCTGGCGAAATTAATCGTTCTTTGTTATTGGCATCTAATCCGACCTGTTTCAAATTCATAAATTTATCAT
>JAHEZZ010000170.1 GCA_023250815.1 Bdellovibrionales bacterium | reverse complement strand
TTTTTGCTGTTTATGCATTTAAAAATTCCAATGGCGAAATTATTTTGAAAGGTGCCAATTGCCAAGAGCTGCTAAATGAAGCTCAACAGATTTTTAACTGGGCCTTTAAACTTAAAGACGTTTTTCAAGATACCCCACTCACTTGTAACTACACTCATTTTTTGGGCATAAAATGGGGTTTTGAAATAAATATAAGCAAGATCACACCCATTTTGGTAAAAAAATATTTGAATTATAGGCCAACGAATGACGGCCCAAATTGCTGGAACAGCACTTTGGTGATGAATAAAATTTCTCCTTTCTTAAGATACACATCACCTGAAGAATTTAGTTTTTGGCTAAAGTCGCCACTTTGTCGTGAAAAAAATTCAAAAGAAGAAATGGTCGCTGGTGATGTGATTGCTATACGTGAATATACTGGAAATTTTGTTGATGAGTATCACGGCCTTACTTATATTTCTCCTCATTTAAGTTTCACTAAAAATGGCCTAACTCATTTTAACTCCTATTCTCTAGTTCCAACAGATGATGTCTTTAAGAGTTATGGTGTAAAAGAAGGCTGCAGATTACCTCCTCACCAAAAGGGTTGCCAAAAAGCTGCTTCAGTTTTTTCCTGCCAGTCATTTGAGCAGTATATTTCTGGGCCCCTCAGTAAAGATCTGACGGAGGCCTTAGAAGAGATTGATAAAACTGAATGTGCCATTGAGCAACTGAGTATGTTTGGCGATAAAAAAAATAATAAATCACTTTATAATTATGTTGATATGAATGTCGATATCCTTGAGTGGATAATCTCTGATTTAGAAAATAAAAAAGGACTCAATGAAAAAGAAATATTTTTAATTAGGGCCCTCCGTTTTAAAATAAACGCCATAAAATCTCAAATGAGACTTCTTAAATAATCTAGGGCATATCAAAAAGATCGGGTATATTTTGCCGAAATATTTTTTTTTACGTTTAGCTGTATAATATATATCAAACTAGTTAGGAATAAATTAATCAAATGATTAAGGGTTATAAAATGAAGAAAAAAAGAAATCTAAAATTATTCTTATCCACAATTATCATCTTGTATAAAAGCACCGCCTGCTTTTCCGGCGAAAACATTTGTACTATTAACTCTACTACCGGCGACAATCCCGAAACAAAGGTTACATGCAATGGAAATGAGTCTATCACTAAATTGCATTTGGTCGATGAAAAAGGCAACGAATTGAAAACTGTAAGTGCCGTTATTGATTTTTGTACAAGATTGCGCCAAAATCAAGGGCCAATACCAAAGACAATTAAAGAAAAAATCATAGGCAGTTTGGCCGATCTGCAATGTGTCCTAGAGACTGAAGCGTGTAAACTTCCTGCAAATAAAAATTGCAGTTTTTCTTCTCGGACTGCCAATGATGGAACTTCAGATTTATATATCAATATTAAAAATGGCAACTTTACAAATCAAATTGGGCCAAGCAAAAATATTGCCGAAATGATTCAATATTTACCACTTCTCACAAATAGCACAAACCCCGGATCAGTTGCCCATTGTGATGTTGCTAGTTTTGCCAAAAAGGAATGCACCCTCAAAACGGAGGAGGGTAAGATTAATCTCTATTATGACGGAAAAGTTTTACAAACATACTCTGTGGGATCAGCAGCAACTCAAGATTTTAATGTTCTAACCAAAGGCGCTGGAACCATTGGAGTACTTTGCAAAGAAAAAAGGCCAGAAGAAATAACAAAATGTTATTTGGGAAATCCTTCATCTGAGGCCAATTTTAAAATTTCTATAAAAGCAGATTCAGGAATAACTGAACCAGATAGCAATACTTGTGATGATAATCAAAATGTAAAAAAAGCAAACGATCCACTTGAAAAAGCGATTGCTCAGATCAATTGCCTAGCATCTCGCAAACCGGCCAAATGTAATATGCCAGGGCCACAGAATTGCTATTTTGTTCCATCGGAAAATAATAGATTAGTGGTAAAATATCGAGTCGAAGCAGACACATTCATGACCTTTGGCCCTTTTGAGACATTGGATTCTGCTATTTTACAAGCTCCCTCTATCAAAAAAATTTGTGATTTTGAGTCAGCATCTTTATGTTGGTCTGAAAAAGAGAGACAAGGAAATTTTGTTTTAAAAATGAATAATGGCATAGTTTTAAGGGCCGATGATGAAGATACTATCAAAACAAAATTGAAGAAATTAATCGAAGCGGGACTTTGCAAAGAAAGCACACCGCTCTCACCCACACCAAAAAAACCCAATGACGGAAGTGTCAAAAAATAAGAAACCCAAAGCTGGTGCCAGCCGACTTTTAGTTGAAGCTTGCAGTATTTTTTCATTTTCTGATGGTACAACTTCTAGAATTTTGGAACGTAACAAACATGGTGTGCCACCGACAAAAAACTCTGAATTCAAATTGCGCTGACAAGTTTTATAAAAACAATTTAAACAAGGCCAACTTAAAATAATAAACGTTGAACATGACACAATCTTCAACTAAAAGTCGGCTGGCACCTTTCTTGGCACCTTTCTTTCTTCGAATGCCACGTTTAATGAATAAAAAAATTGGCCCTGACTTTTTTGAAACTGATACCAGCTTTTAATCAGTCGCACTTTCGATTTTACTAATTCAAGTTCGCTCTTTTCGTAGGCCTCAATCGACTTTCCTAATTCCAAAAAGGAAATTTGTCCGGCGTAAAATTTTTTACTAAAAAAATCAACTTTAATTTTTTCCGCCTGTTCGCTAAGTTCCATCGCTTTAAGTATTTTTTGTTCTTGCTTTAGAGACCTGATGCCACTCATAATTTCAAAAAATATTTCATGATTGGTCATTTCCTGCTGTAATTTTGCCTGTTCCAAAAGTTCATTGGAAACCAGTAACTGGCCTTCCGCCGCATGTAAAAAAAGCGGTCTCTTTCCTGTAACAGAAACCCGCCACGTCGGATAGGTGCTGTTTAAAACATCGCTGTTTGCCGAAGATAAAGTTCGATCCAAACCCTTACCTTCATATCTTGCCTCTAAATCAACATCCGGAAGCTTATCCACAGAAGCGAGGCGATTTTTATTAATATTATTTTCCAGATCAAGTTTTTTTTGAATCGCCTCACTACGCCTGTCTTTTGCTTTGCTGTAAATATCGCCAATTCTGTCCGGCAAAGTCGGAATCTTGGGAATTTGAAGTTCTTCTAGTATCTCAAATTTTGTATTAACTTCTCCAAACATTTGCTGACTTAAATCCATTTTGCCATTGGCCACAGTCAGCGTCTGAGTCAATACTTTTTCCTCCGCCCTCTTCAGTGCCGACAATGCTTCGAGTTCTTCAATTAAAGAATTTTTTCCCAACTTTTTTTTGTGCTGGGAAAACTCATAATTTTTTTTTGCCGATTCCAGAGTGGTTTTATATAATTTAAGTTGTTTTGTTTTTTCATACATATCTAAATACTGTTCTAAAACTTTAATTGCCTTTACTGCCAAGTCGCCATTATTTTTTTCTAACTGCGAAGAATAGGAAAATTCAGCACTATCGATATCCCTGGTTGTGTACCCCTTAAAAAAAGGCTTTACTAGCCCTTGCTTAAGCGTCATTGAAAGCGATGGTTCATGGGTTTCCCTGATCACCCGAAAAGTAGAATCGGAATTAACAATATTGTATTTATAAGGGACAGTTATATCAGTGCCTGACTTGAATTTTTTTTGCAGTTTTATTTCATGCTCTTTTGTTTTGCTGGTCACTGCTTTGGCATTTCCCGCAGTATCAAGTGAAGTTGCCCTTGGAGTTTCTTTATAATCATAAGCGTATCTGGCGGTTAACTGAGAATCAAATTCACCATAAGCTTTTTTAATATCGCCTTTTTTTTGCAAGACCCTAGAGGCATCAATCTTGAGATCATAATTGTTTTTTAAAAAATAACTGACTACTTGCCTCGGTGTAATTTCTTCAGAGATCAAGGGAGCACAATAAAACAAGCAAACAAAGGCCGAGTAAATTATTTTCATAAATTATTTTTTATTCTCAGTTTTCATTAATTTTAAATTTCCATCCGATAGATATGCTTAGTTTAACGCAGCTAATATTTCATGCAAGGATGAAAACTTTGAAGTGAAAGATATGGAACATGATTTTCTTAAATATCCAAAACTTAGAGATGATTTAAAAATATCTAAGATTGTGAATAAAAAAAATATTGGTTATGTCATTAAAGATTCAATGAAAGATCAATATTATAAATTTTCAGAAAGTGAATGGGACGTCATTTCTTTATTTATTTTGGGAAAATTTACTTTAGAAGAAATGGTTCATGAATTTAATAGCATTCACAAAAACAAATCTGTGGACTTAGAAACCATCAAAGCTTTTCAAGAACAGTTGAATGAAATGCATTTATTAGTAAAATCAAAAGCTGAAATGAACGTTATGCTGGTTGAAAAGATGAAAGAGATGAGGAAGTCCCAATTGCTGGGAAAACAAGGCTCTCTCTTTTATAAAAGATTTCCCCTGCTCGATCCCGATAAATTTTTTGACAAATATATCCCCTATCTTCAATGGATTTGGACTAAAGGTTTTTTTATTTTCTCCATTCTTGTGATGATTGGCGCAGTTCTCATTGTTTCCACACGAATTGTTGAATTCAAGCAAGGAATGTTTACCTTATTTGATTTTTCACAGCAGTCGGTAGGCCATATTATTTTACTTTGGGTCATTATTTATTTAACTATCGGCATACATGAATTTGGCCACGGCCTTACCTGCAAGTATTATGGTGGCGAAGTTCATGAAATTGGTTTCTTATTGCTTTTTTTTCAACCTTGTCTCTATTGTAACGTCAACGATGCCTGGCTCTTTGACAAAAAATGGAAACAAATTATGGTAACCATTGCCGGCGGTTATATCGAATTCTTAATTGGGGCAATGTGCACCTATGTATGGGCCCTTTCGGTACCCCATTCTCTGATTCACAATATTTCTTTTCAAGTGATGACTATTTGTTCAATTTCTACAGTCATGTTTAATTTTAATCCTCTGATGAAACTCGACGGGTATTATCTGATATCTGATTTTTTTGAAGTTCCAAATCTCAAAGAAGAGGCGGGAAGTTATATCAGCTATGTTGTCTCTAAATATATTTTTAGAATGAAAGAAGAAAAATTTGAGGCCACTCGCAGAGAAAGACGCATCTTTTTAATCTACGGATTCTTTTCATCGCTCTGGACCGCATCTTCAATGATCGGTCTTGTTTTTATGGCAAAAAGTATATTGGTTGAAAAATTTTATTTTTTAGGAATTATTCTTACTGGATTTGTGATTAAGCAATT
>JAHEZZ010000169.1 GCA_023250815.1 Bdellovibrionales bacterium | reverse complement strand
ATCTTTAAAAATTATTTTAACTGGTAATCCACTAAATAAATTTCCAAGTTCTAAATATAATTTTCTTCTCCTCGACACCTCAAAATCAAGATCCAACTTTCCGATAAAATTATTGATATCCCAAGTATTTATTTTTTCGCCAATTTCATACTCATCAATTTCACTGCCTAGAGGAATTTCATAACCCTTAACAATTTTTCTTATTTTTCGATTAATGTTAATCAATCCTAGAATTTCTTTGGCACCGAGAGTTGCAATCATTGATTTTAAGACAAGCTTAAGATTAAATAAAGGTGACGGTTCAATCAACAGAGGTTGAATAAAATGCCGCTTCGCAAGTTTTTTTAAATCATCTCGAACGAAATGCAAAAGTCCACCGTTTGCGATGTTCACAACTTTTCGAAGGGAGGTAATTCCAATGTCACCTCTCTCCCCTAAAAGACTTCCCTCTTCACTTCTACTTAAAAAACCGTGGGCATTATCTTCAATCAGCAACGCCTGGTTTTGGACACAATATTTTTTAAAGGGGGCCAGATTTTGCGCCACTCCAAAATAATTGACAGCGATAATATAGTCTGCTTTGGGCCAGTGCTCAGGTGCAGTTGGTTCTAAAGATTGGTTGAGCGAATAATATAATATTTTTAATCCTAATATATTTAATGGGGCCAGCAGATGACAGCAAATAAATTCTGGAATAAGAATTTTCTGCTCTGGTTTTGCTTGCAAAATTTTAAGCCCTTCAAGGAGTGCATATCTGGCATTTGAAAAAAAATAAGTCTCGCTCTGCTTATAGATTTGAGAAATATTTAAACCGATTTTTTTTTTCCTCTGTGGCCGATAAACCGATTGTATTAATTCTTTCATATTATACCAATTCTAGTAGGCAAGTAAAAAACGAGCAATGGCCTCTGGATCAATAACACAATGACCGCCTTTCAGCGGTTGCCAATGAACTTCAGATACTTTTCTTGCTTCGGCAATTTGAGAAAATAAATGGGCACCGCCAAAAACTCCAAACTCATCGTGATCACCACAGGAAATATGCAGCGCTGGCGACTCTGGGCCCAAATGAGTTTTTGCCAAATCAAGTGGTGAAGCAGTGGCCCAGGACTCCTCATCAGGAAAAAAACGACGGGCCAATTTTAAAAGCATTTTGACTCGCATCGGATCAGCATTAGTTCTTTTTATATAATCTCGAATTGCTTCGTCGCTAGCAAAAGGAGAAACATCAGTAAATACTGGACAGGCAATCGCCGCTCTGGAAAAAAGCTCAGGATGCTTTAAAACAAGCTCCGCTGAATTAATTCCCCCCATGGATTCACCAAATAACAACCGCTTTTTGCCAATTTTTAAGGCCCCTAAATTTTTTTCGATTGAAGGCAAAATCTGATCAATAAAAATGGCCATTAGGCCGCTTGTTGGATTGGAATTTTTTTCATTCAAAATCCATTCTTTGCCAAATGAGACGGCGATGACAATCGGAGCTGAAACCCCATCTTTCATCCAGACACTGCCGATTTCCTCGCCTATCCGTCGGTTTTTACTCCAGCTGTATTCATTCCCACCGACTCCATGTAAATAATAGAGCAACTCTTTGCTGGTGCTGCCTTCTATACGACTGATACAATAGGACCAGCGCAAAGGTTGATTTTTATGAAAACATTCAGTGTCAAAATTCGCTCTGCCAGAAAAAGAAAATAAAATAAAAATAAAGAAAAGAAAATATCTTATCATGTGAACTCCCGAGTAATACATAGTCCCCTTAATGATACCAATGATATGAAATTTTGTATCTGTCATTTTTATAAAATCTATTGCCTACAATCATTTTAGTGATAGTTATCACCACTCAAACTCAGGGGGGATTATGAAGTTAACTATGCTTTTTTTTATCGGATTTTTTTCTTTTTCAAGTATACAAATGGCAAAAGCAGATGAATTTACCGGAGATTTATTTAGATCTCTTAATCTCAAAGTCTATTATGGCAATAATCCAATGAAAGGAAGCGCCTGCACCCTGACCTTTGATAATGCTACACTCTATTATTCCTTTAACGATCATTTTTCGTCCGAAGATATCACCAGGAGTAAAACCGAAGCTAATGCCAAACACTTGAACTCTATCGGCGCTGGGCATTTTTTCAAGAGAATTTTTCGATCTGCAGTGATTGCCAAAATGGGCGGAGGGCTTAGCTTTAGTTGTATCATGGGCAATTGTTCTAGCGACTCATTAGAGCTTAAATACGATGGTGATAAAAGGCCAACCGCTCTTATTTTTAGTTTTGCTTCATCTCCAAATCAAGATTTAAATGTTCAAGACATCTGTGAAATTGACCCCGAGTAATACCAAAAAATAATATACTCATCACATTTGAGTTTTCCGGTACGGAAAACTCAGTATTACGAAGGGTATAAGTATTTTTTATATATAGAATGTACTTCGCCTGCTTTTTTTAGGATAAGCGTCCCATCAACTCAAACAAAGGATCTTTTATGAAATTTTTTTTAACTGCCCTTTTTTTCCAGATTATCGCCAGCAGCAATATTTTTGCCTCGGCGCCAACTAAGGCCTGGCCCGTTGCCACTTACCGTTTTGCTGTTTTTATTTCCCAAGAACAAAATCACCTTCCAGGTGCAGCTTATGAAACTTATGTTTCTTCTCTTTATGAGGATGGAAGATTAATGGTAAAGAAAGTGACTCCCCTAGGACAGGGCAATAGCAATGAAGAATTACTAGTTAAAAATGTCATTCTTTCTGCTCCACTTATCACTGCACTAAAAGCAGATGTTGCCGTACTGGCCTCTGCCCCATTAAAAGAAATAACCCGAACAATGATTTGCAGACTTATGCCGACTCCTGAAATGGGCGTGAGTTACTTAAATGTTGCTCGCAAATCTTCTTCTGACAATCAAGATACTAATCCTCTTTCTCCTGTTGATACGGCAACTGGGTGCTGGATGGCGAAAGAAATTCATCCAAAAAATGAAATGGCAAAAGAAAGTGCACTTCGCTTAAAACAATCACTTAAAGTTCTTGCTCTTTAATTACCCGACGATTAAGTGCCGGTATCTAGTGCTGGCACTTCTTTCTTGGCCGAATATTTTTCCCCCGATATCCATCTTTTTTTTTTGCTGAAATAATGGCCTTAGGAGTTTTTTTTTGATCTCAGTTAAAAATATAGTTTTTTTAGGGATTTTAATCTTAATGGGCAATGGCCCAAGCAGCAGCATCACAAGTAATTGCCCCCCTTCTGCTATCATTTCAAATTCCGCTGTGGCCTTAAAAGAATTGGAAGTAAAGGCCGAGTCAGTTGCTACTCCTTTAATTACCGGAGTTGCTGAAGCTCCCCTTCCTCTTGAGATAAAATTTCCAAGTCCCGTAAAAATGAAACCAGAATATATAAATGAAACTGACCCCAAACGGGCCGCCCTACTTTATGAAAGATATCGACCAAATGGAGTGACTTATCTTTCCCCTCTGGAGAGAGAAAAGTACAGAGTGAGATTCGGTTCTGATGGGAGACTTTATGCTAGCGATGGAACACTTTTTGATACCAGAAAGGCCAAATTTATAGATACCGAAGACAAGGTGGAAAAAGTTGGCAGTGGGATTTTTGTACTAGCGCCTGATGGAAATCTTTATTTGAGCAATTTCTTTCAACAAGGGGTCTTTCACCATTCTAGTTTCCTAGCAGGAGGAGAAGTTATCTGCGCTGGAGAAATGGTAGTGGAAGACGGAGTCATTATCCGCATCAACAATTTAAGCGGGCACTATAGGGCGCCCAACGAAAGTTTATCAGAACTTGGCAAATATTTAAAAAAGATCTGGCAAGAAAAAACGCCAAAAGCAATTTTGGGCCTCATATAGAAGAGTGTATCATTTTTATTTTTTACTACTCGCCTCTGGAGAAATCCAAGCGTCGCGAAATATCTGCCTAGAATAAGCAAGTTCGAATGAACCCTTAAACTCTGTAAAAAAACAACTTTTGTCATTTAAATCTAATTTTTTTCCTCCCTGAAAAAAATCCGACAAGTTAATAGAGGAAGTATCAATGGCCATATTTTTCGCTAATTTTTTATTTAGATATTTATAGATTTTTTCCCCTTTTGGGATCTCTCCTAATTTACTTTGCAGATAAAAATGCTGCGGATTAATTCTTGAATTTTCTAATTTATCAATAAATATATTAAGCTTATTGATATCCCCCCATGTGACTGGAGTAATACTTTCTAATCGTTCTTTAATTTTTTTTGCTTCTTCTATACGTTCCCCACAAATCTTCTTTGTCTCTAAGTCTGGGCAATTGCTTTTCTCATAATGCTGGATCAAGGCCTGTAATCGATCGAGTAATATAGGTTTTGAAGAAGAAAAATCGGATAAAAGAATAGGATCAGAAATATTTGAACTTGGTTTAATTTTTTTATTCAAAGATTGTGTCGCAAGAAATAAGGAGGCCAGTCCATCTGAATCGCTCAATTTTAAAATATTGTTTTCTTTATCTATAAAAAAAAGATCCCAGGTACCATTTGCTTTTTTTTCAATTTTTAATATTTCCAAAGACTTTTGGCCACAGTTAGGATTATCAGGAGGGAAAATGATTAAGGGTATTTCTTGATTTCCAGACTGCGGGAAAAGAGCAAGAGAAGAACCTTTATTAGTGTAATAATCATTTCTTTTGAGCTTGAGATTGGCCGGCAAATCGTTGTTTAATACATTCCCTAAATGATCACCGCATTTAACTGTTGTGTATTTCTCACCTCTTCCCATAATTTGACAAGAAATGGCCCAAGTGCGATTCATTACGGCGCAGTTAAATAAAACTAAAATTGTTAAAATTATTTTCATTTATTTCTCACCTTTCTTTTAACTGCCCAGATCGCCGACTTGAAAAAAGATCCGCTAGTGTTATAATTATACTAGCTCCAAGCAAAATAACTATATGTTTAAAAAAAAACTGTTAAATTTCTGCTTTTTATTTGCAATCTTTTTGCCTAGAGAAATTTGTGCCGAATTAGTTATGGTCTACGACGCTTTATTTAGTTCACTAGAAGAAGATCATTTGTTGATTGATACTGTCGATGGGAGAATGGTTATTAATATTCCAGATTTAATAGACCATACCCTGGTAAATAAAATTCGCTATAGCACTGAACTTCAAAAAGTTGCTATTCCCATAAAATCAATTGTTGAAAAAAAAGGAGTACCCAAGAAAATAAAAGAACGAATATTATTCCTTCTGAAAAAGGAAAAAAACAGACGGTAAATTTCCGAATACTGTCAGCGACACTGTAAAAAAGGACAGGAGATATCTTTTTTTTAGCAAGCT
>JAHEZZ010000168.1 GCA_023250815.1 Bdellovibrionales bacterium | reverse complement strand
AATTTTACTGGTGCTGCAGCGGGGGTCATGAAGGTAAACGGCAGCGATAGTAGCACCAGCTTTGTTGGCAGTGGTGCTGCTGCTACCACTCTTCAAGGGAAAGTAGATTTTCAAGCAAATCCACCTACGCAGTTTGAAATATCGCCAAAATTAAAATAATTAATTTTTTTAAAAAAACTCAAGGAAGAGTTATGCAAAAAACAAAAAAAAATAAAAAAATTCTAGGAATGAGTATGGTCAGTGTCATGATTGCCAGTGCCATTATGGGCGGGCTGGGATTGGTCATGATGCAATATGTGGAGACTGCCAGCAAAAACTCCAAATACACTCGAGCATTGTCAGAGCTTGAAGTTCTACATAACAGTTTTTTGTCGTTGTTAAAAAACCCGGCATCTTGTCAGGCAAGTTTTAAGGGTAAAGAAATCGGCAAAGAATACGCTGAAGGAAGTTATAATGAGGTGGCCGGGCAGATGGTCTGGGTTGGTAAAAAGGTTTTGGCAAGAATCATTCATGATAAAGATGGGAAAGAGTTAATCGATCCCCAGTGGGAAGCAAATAGCAAAGGAGCAAAAATAAAATTAGTTAAAATTAAAATTTACTCCCCTATTGGCCCCATCGCCCCCCCCCCCAAGGCGCCAAAACCAGAAAAAACGCCTACTGATAATGGCTGGGTAACTACGGTTGCTTTTTTTTATGAAATGTATAAACCGGCCCCAGGTGCTAAGGAAACGATGATGGGTTCTTCAGATCAGGTGAGATACGTCAGTATGGTTTTTAATAATTTTAAATTTCTCACTTTGGCAAAAGGTCGAAGCAATTGCAGCGGCGAATTCTATTACTACAGGGATGCGGAGACTTACTCGAACAGTGGAATTTGTGTCAACAACAACGGCGAGCTCAAGGCCACATGTGGAAATACTGATTCAACCACTGAGTACGGAGTTTGTTATGACACATCTCTTTCAAAAAATCCGATTATCACCTGCACTCTTTAAATAAATTTTTGACTCTTTTTATTGGCGCTGGCGGCCCAGGTCATTATTAAAACTAATCTGCCTTTTTTATGAGGTAGGGGCAGATGTCATTAGATCAATATACAATGTTGAAATTATTAGGCTGATTGATTTCTCCAAAATTTTCTTACGGCAAGAGGCCCTTGTCGCTTATAATTGAAGCAAGTACCAGAAATACCGGGGAGTATTTATGAGAAATTTCTTAGCAATTGCTTTAATAAATTTAATTACCACCGGCCATGCAGGGGCGGGGAGCGGCGGCATAGCAAGTAGTATCGATACGGCGAGCGGCGTTTCAGTGGTCAGTGTGGCGAGTTCTGGTAATACAGATGCTAGCAATAATATCAATATGGCCTCCACAAAAGTTCTTCGGCTGCAACCTACCCACAAGGCAAAATGGGGCTACTATTGGGTGTCAAACCCTCATAGAGACGCCAATGGCCAGCCGACGGCCTCAGATACTTCTTGGATGTCTCTACTTAAGATGGGACAGCTTATTGGCGATCTGCGCTGCGGAATCCAGAGGGGCAACCAAACAGTCATTTTGCAAACCACCGAGTTGGTGTCGACTCCTTGCTTTAAGCATGCAGAAAATGGCGAGATGCCCAAGGCACGTACTAAGAATATAACTTCTCTATGGGAGCCGGTTTCTGTTGTAAATAATAACCTTGAGACCTATGCACCTACCAAAATCTTAAATCAAGCGCAAAGAATTGAGTAAAATAAGAACTAGTAATTCATAATAAGAAAACTCAAGGAAGAGTTATGCAAAAATTGAATAAGACAAAATACAATTCTGGAGATGGGTTAGTTTTGGCGCTGATTACTGCTGCTGTCTTGGGTGGGATCGGTTTTGCCATGCTCGAATACACCGAAAACAGCAACCGCCATTCCAAATATATTCGAGCAAAAGCTGAGCTAGATGTTTTTCATAATAGTATATTGGCGCTATTAAAAAACCCAGCATCTTGTCAGGCAAGCTTTAAGAATAGGCTTATAGGAGACAAACCAATCCTGCTGGGACATTACGAATACGTTGATGGCATAGGAATGGTCTATAGTGGCGAAAAAGTTTTGAAAAAGGCAAATTATGGATCTGATGGTTTGCCAGAAGTGGATGACACATGGGAAATAAATAATAAGGATTCAAAAATTCAGCTAACTAAAATTGTTATTTATAATCCTAAAACTCCTGTAAAAGATTTGCCTCCTCAGGCCCCAAGACCACCCACGCCTGCAAATAAAGGTGAAAACTGGGTGACAGAGGATGGTTGGGTGACTACCGTCGCTTTTCACTATGAGATGTATAAACCGATAGGAAATGCCAAGCCTGCGATGTCCGGGCCTTCAGATCAAGTGAGATACGTCACCATGATTTTTGATAACTTTGTATTTTCTTTGGTTACGAACGGCGCAACGGACTGCTCCAGTAGCAGTGATACATGGGAATTTATTTACAAAAATGGGCAGACTTATGGAACATCTTATATTAAAACTCTTGATCAGGATGTGTGTTTTGACGATTCGTTTGGGCCTGTGGCCTGTAAAGCGCCTTTTGATGTTTCAGTAATCGAGTACGGGATTTGTTATAATGCGACTATGAATCAGCCCATATTAAAATGCAAAATCTAGATTCAAATGTATTAATTTCCCATTGAACTTTAATTCAGATTGCTTGCAAGTCGTTATGGCGTAGTGTAAATAGTGAATATGTTTAAGCTTTTTTTCTTTTTTCTTTTCATTTTTCTTGCCCCTGCCTGGGCCTCCAAAGTTCGTATTTTTGAACAAAAGGTGCGCCTACTTCCGGCCGCCTCAGTGGTTGTCAGTGAGGCCGATAAGGCCTTGGGCAGTGCCATCTCTAGCAACATTATCGCCAATAAATGCGTCTATGATTCGGATTGTTTAAATGATTTGGTTTGCAAATGGGGGCAATGCTTTTCGGTTTGCAAAAATTCTAAAGATTGTAAAGAGCGAGAATTCTGTGCGCAAAAATATAAGTACGGGGAAGTTATTCCCGCTTATTTTTCCACTACTATTTGTGTAAAGAAAAAATCGCAAAACGAGTGGATGGAAGAAAGTAAAATGGGTTTGGAGTCACTTCAAGTGGGCTGGACTTATTTGGGTGGCGAGTATCGGGATTTTCCCTTGAAAGAAGAAAATCCGGCGCTCTGTTACCAATTTTGCAAAGATGACCCGAGCTGTTTTTCCTGGACCTATTCTCGCTCTGGAAATCACGCCGATGCACCTTATTGTTTTTTAAAAAGCAAAGTTGGCCCGGGATCCAGCAATTCATCTCTCATCTCTGGCGTCATTTCACGTTAAAAATTTTGGGATAAAAATGAAAGAATTAAAACATTATATGAACTTGCGTCGACAAAAACTTTTAAATTTGGTGAAAGGAAACGACGTTTTGTTGATTCTCGCTCCACCTGTTTATATTCGTACTGCTGATCAACATCACGATTTTCGTCAGTCCTCGGATTTTCTTTATCTCACCAATTGGGAAAAAGAAAATTCAGCGCTTCTTTTTCACGAGGGAAAATTTAATTTGTTCATTGAGAAACCAACACCGATGCGACTTTTGTGGGACGGGCATGTTCCCGATATCGATGAGGCCAAAGTGATCACCGGGATTGACAATGTTTTTTATAAAGAAGAATTGCCTTCGCATCTTTCAAAATTTAAAAATAAAAATTTGCATTATGATTTTGGCAAACATGCCGCAAACGATAAATTTGTTTTGGAGTACGCTTGGAATAGTATAACTTCAACTCAAAATTCAGTGGGCATTCTTCGTATGATTAAAGATGAATACGAAATTTCTATGCTTAAAAAATCTTGTGAGATTTCAGCGCTTGGCCATAAGGATGCTTGGCAAAAACTTCGCCCGGGAATGAATGAAAGCGATTTTTCTTTGGAGATCGAATTCGCTTTTAGAAAACACGGGGCCCAACGAAATGCTTATGGCCCAATTGTTGCCGGTGGAAAAAATGCTACATGCCTTCATTATTCTTCTAACAACCAAAAATTAAATGAAAACGAACTTCTTTTAGTGGATGCCGCTGGTGAGTATAATTATTACGCTTCAGATATCACTCGAACTTTTCCCATCAATGGTTGGAAAAGCGGTGGAACTCATGAACAACAAATTATTTATCAAATTGTTCTAGAGGCCCAACTTAAATCGATCGCAATTGCTAAAATTGGCATGAGGCCGATGGAGCAACACAAGCAAACCATTGAGTGGTTAAAAGAAGGTTTGCTTAAAAATGGAATTTTGAAAGACCCAGAACATATCAAAAAACTTTACCCTCATGGTACCGGCCACTGGCTTGGCCTTGATGTACACGACGAAAGCCCCAGAGAAATAAATGGAGAGGCGGTGGAATACGTTCCTGGCATGGTTTTTACAGTGGAGCCAGGCCTTTATTTTTACGCTGAGATGGCGGAAATTTATCCTAAGTTCGCCGGTATCGGCATTCGTATTGAAGACGATATTTTGATCACTGAAAATGAACCGGTAGTGATGACCGCTGCGATTGGAAAATAAAAAAAATCTTGCAGAGTTTTCATTTTCGTTATCAAATTAATTATGACTGGAAAATCGACCACAAATTCACTTGAAAAAGCATTGTTAATGCTTAAAAAAAGGAATGGGCAAATCCCCTCTTTATGATTCTCAAGGATTTTATCTTCAACGAGCGAAACAACTATAAAGTTGCCACACTAATCTAATTTCTAAACCTTGAGCGAGAAATGCCGGCCGACTGGGATAATTATTTTAGCAAAGAAGCAATCAGGAGAATTTATGTTAAAAGCGTCACTTGATCATATTAATATGTCGGTGAAAGATTTAAATCAGAGCGTAGAGTGGTATAATAAAATTTTTGATTTTAAAAAAGTAGAGGAAGGTGTCAGTTCTGATGGGCCTTGGGCCATTTTAAAAAGTGAAAATAGTATGTTGTGCCTTTATCAAGAGGCCAGTAGTAAATTAAATCAAAATGAGGCCAATCTTCGTATTTATCATTTTGGACTAAAAATCAGCGACAAAGATTTATGGAATAAAAAAATTATCGATTACAAAGTTAAAATTCTCTATGGAGGAGAAGTGCGCTATCCCCATTCAGTTTCTTGGTATCTTATCGATCCTTCTGGGTACGAAATCGAAGTGTCTTATTGGGATCAAGACGAAATTTGTTTTTAGCGAGTGGATTTACTATCGTACCACTTGGCGATGACATCGATTCCTTGATTTCGCCTGGACTCAATATGTTTAAACCAGCTCTCAGAGAGTTGAGTGAACTCAATATAATTTCCATCTGGATCAGTGAGCGCTGTCATCAAAGCAAAACCCATATTTTTTGGTT
>JAHEZZ010000167.1 GCA_023250815.1 Bdellovibrionales bacterium | reverse complement strand
CATGAGAGATCCTAAGCACCCCTTTAATAAAGTGAGCGGTGGAATTTATGAATATTTTGCGGCAATGGAGATGGGCCCGTTGATCTCTGATATTTCAAAAAAAGATGCCTACACTGTTGAAATAAAATTAACTCGACCAGAGGCCCCTTTTATCGCCAATCTCGCCATGGCCTTTATGAGTATTTTATCCCAAGAATACGGAGAGCAGTTAATAAAGCAAAATAAAAAAGAAAATATCGACAACTACCCTGTGGGGACTGGGCCCTTTATTTTTCAAAGTTATACCAAAGATACTCTGATCCGTTTTAATCGCAATGCTGATTATTTTGAAGGTTCACCCAAAATTGAAAAATTAGTTTTTGCCATAACACCAGATGCCTCTGTTCGTTATCAAAAATTAAAGGCCGGCGAATGTCATATGATTATCGAACCAGCACCAGCTGATATTGAAAATATGAAAAAAGATAAAAATTTATCAGTGATAAGTGGGGCAGGACTTAACGTCGCCTATGTCGCCATGAATACCAAAAAAGCACCTTTTGATAAATTAGAAGTGCGAGAGGCCATCAACCACGCCGTTAATAAAAAATCACTTATTGAAGCAATTTATATGGGGAATGGAATTGAAGCAAAAAACCCATTGCCTCCGACCATTTGGTCTTACAACAATGACATTCAAGATTATGATTACAACCCACAAAAAGCAAAAGAACTTTTAAAAAAAGCGGGATTTCCCAATGGATTTGAAACAGAAATGTGGACCCTTCCAGTCAGCCGACCTTACAACCCCAATGGAAAAAAAATGGGCGAAATACTTCAGGCCAATCTTAATCAAGTGGGCATCAAAGTAAAACTTGTGACCTTTGACTGGCCAACTTATTTAGCGAAAGCAAGAAAAGGCGAACACAGTATGATCCAAATGGGTTGGACTGGCGATAATGGGGACCCGGATAATTTTCTCAATGTGCTTTTAGGTTGTGCAGGTGTCGAAGCTGGATCAAATTACGCTTTATGGTGTGATAAAAAATTCGAAAAAATAATGGAAGACGCCAAACTGATTACTGACGTCAAAAAAAGAACAGCGCTTTACAAGTCTGCCCAGGATATTTTTCACAAAGAACTTCCCTGGATTCCCATCGCTCACTCCGTAATTTTTAGAGCGATGTCAAACAAGGTTAAAAATTATAAAATCAGTCCACTGGGCGGTGATATTTTTTCTCAAGTCGAGCTAGCTAAATAAAATGTTTAAATATTGTATTAATAAAGTTTTGGAACTCATCCCCACTTTTGTGGGGATTTCCATTTTGGCCTTTGGCCTTATTCGCCTTGTTCCCGGGGATCCCATTATGCTTCTTTTAGGCGAGCGAGGGGCCGATCCCGAAGTCTACAGAGAAATGCAAGCATCTCTGGGGCTAAACAAATCCCTGCCCACTCAATATATTGGCCTTATAAAAAATCTTGCAAGGGCCGACCTCGGAACCTCAATCATTTCCAAACGCCCAGTATGGGATGAATTTAAAGACCGTTTTCCTGCAACTGTGGAACTTGGAATGTGTGGAATGATTTTTGCCATTGTAATTGGAATCCCATTTGGAATCATTGCCGCCCTAAAAAGAAATGGCCCGCTCGATTATTTTTTAATGGGGACATCTTTAATAGGGTTTTCCATGCCCATTTTTTGGTGGGGCCTCATTCTTATTTTATTTTTTTCGATTCACCTAGGACTTACTCCCGTATCAGGAAGAATTGCCATCGAATTTGATGTGCCCATTAAAACAGGTTTTCTTTTAATCGACACATTACTTATTCAAGGACATGACAAATATGCGGCCTTCCTTAGCGCCTTAAAACATCTTATTTTGCCCTCCATTGCCCTAGGAACAATTCCCCTGGCCATCACAGCAAGAATGACTCGCTCATCGATGCTTGAAGTGTTAGGTGAAGATTATATTCGAACTGCCAAAGCAAAAGGCCTTCCCCGTCGCCAAATAATACTCAATCACGCTCTAAGAAATGCATTGATTCCTATTATCACCGTGGTTGGTTTGACTTTTGGAAGTATCATCACAGGAGCAATTTTAACTGAAACTATTTTTTCCTGGCCAGGAATTGGAAAATGGATGGTCTCTTCAATCACCGCTCGCGATTATCCAGTTATTCAAAGTGGAATCATGATCATCGCCACTTGTGTTATTTTAGTTAATATGGTGGTCGACCTCCTTTGTGCCTGGGCCAATCCAAAATTGCGTGGGAAATATTAATGGAAGAAGATTCATCACCTGTAAAAAAATTTATAAAAGATATTGCCGCTAATAAAGGCGCCATGATCGGTTTTATTTTTGTCGCCCTCTTTTTTATTCTCGCCATTTTTGCTCCCTTTTTTGCCCCCTTTGACCCTACGACACTACATACTGATGCTTTGAGATTACCTCCTCTTTGGGCCCTAGAAGGAAAATCGGGCCATTTACTAGGCACAGATGATGTTGGACGAGATATTTTTTCTCGTCTTATTTATGGAGCAAGAGTTTCTTTGGGAGTAGGTCTAGCAGTCGTCTCACTCTCCTTAACTGCAGGTACTTTATTCGGGCTTTTATCCGGTTTTTACGGCGGTCTTGTAGACAAATTTATTATGCGTACAATGGATATTCTGATGGCGCTCCCTTCTATTTTACTTTCTATTGTCGTAGTTGCAATTTTAGGCCCTGGCCTAAACAACGCAGTTATTGCAGTGGCCATTGTGGCGATTCCTGGATTAACCCGAGTTGTGCGGGCCTCTGTAATGAATGAAAAACATAAACAATACGTGATGGCGGCCAAAATTTTTGGAAGAGGTGATTTAGGTATCATGTTTAAAGAAATTCTCCCAAATTGTGCCGCCCCTCTTATTGTCCAAGGAACCCTTGGTTTTAGTGAAGGAATTTTAAATGCAGCGGCGCTGGGATTTTTAGGCCTTGGGGCCCAACCGCCAACTCCGGAATGGGGAACAATGCTTTCTGATTCCCGAAGTTTTATTGAAAGCTCTCCTTGGATGGTCACACTTCCAGGCCTATGCATTTTGATTGTAGTTCTAGGTTTTAATTTATTTGGCGACGGATTGAGAGACACTCTTGACCCCCGCTTAAAAAAGATTTGATATGGCACTCATTGAAGTCGAAAATTTAGCAATTACTTTTAAAACACAAAAAGGCGAAATCACTCCAGTAAGAGGAATTACTTTTAATCTAGAAGAAGGCGAATCTCTGGGAGTTGTCGGTGAATCGGGATCTGGAAAAAGCCTAACCAATCTGGCAATAATGGGACTTCTTCCACCCAATGCCATTGTCACTGCGGATAAGCTCTTATTTAACGGGCAAGATTTGTTAAACCTGTCTGATTTTTCCTGGCAAAAAATTCGCGGCGAAAAAATGGCGATGATTTTTCAAGATGCCATGACGGCCCTTAATCCTTGTTACAATGTTGAATTTCAAATTCAAGAAACACTCAAAATTCATACTTCCTTAAATCGAAAAGAAAGACTTGAACGTTGTATTCATTTACTTGATCTTGTCGGAATTGCCGATCCAAACTCTCGCTTAAAATCTTTTCCCCATGAACTCTCAGGAGGAATGGCGCAAAGAGTGATGATTGCCATTGCTTTGGCATGTAACCCAAAAGTATTAATTGCCGATGAACCGACAACTGCTTTAGACGTGACGATTCAAGATCAAATTTTAAAATTGATTACGGAGATTCAAGAAAAAAATAAAATGGCCCTCATTTTAGTTACTCACGATATCGGTGTGGTCAGTGAGTTCAGCAAAAATATTCAAGTCATGTATGCCGGAGAAATTGTAGAGAAGGGCCCAACCAAAGAAATTATTAAATATCCCAGACATCCTTACACCCAAGGCCTTTTAAATTCCAGACCAGGCCACTCAGTCATCTTCAGAGAAAGGCTGCCCTCAATCTCAGGCCTAGTGCCCGATATGAGACAGCGCCCACTCGGCTGCCAGTTTAGGCCTCGCTGCACCTTTGCAAGTGAAAATTGTGAAAGGCCGATTGAATTATACCCTTCACAATTTGCTTTTGAAAAAAACCGCTCTGAACACAACTCAACCATGATGAGTATAACAACGCCTTCAGTTCGACAAATTCGCTGTATTCACCCGCTAGAGGGAGAGCGCAATGCTTGAAGTGAAAAACCTTTCAAAATTTTATATCAAGAAAAAAATCTGGGGCAAAGATCAAGAAGTAAGGGCCCTCGACGGTGTATCCTTCAACGTAAAAAAAGGAGAATGTTTAGGAATTGTTGGTGAATCTGGTTGTGGCAAAAGCACTTTGGCGAAAACTCTTTTAGGCATTGAAAAAGAAACTTCAGGAGTGGCCACCATCGAAGGAAAATCACGACAGCAATTAGGAGACAAAGAATGGCATAAAAAAATTCAGATGGTTTTTCAAGACCCCTATAGCTCCCTTAATCCTCGTTTAAAAGCAATCGAATTAATTGCCGCCCCTCTTATGATTAACGAGGGCCTCTCCTTAAAAGACGCCAAAGGCAGCGCTCTCAAGATGCTTCAAAAAGTAGGACTAAGAGCTGAAATGGCGGAAAGATACCCCCATATGCTAAGTGGTGGGCAAAGACAAAGAATCGGCCTGGCCCGAGCGCTTATGCTAAGGCCTTCAATTTTAATTTGCGATGAACCGGTTTCAGCACTAGATGTTTCCATTCAAGCACAAGTCCTAAATTTACTGATGGATTTGCAAGACGAATTTGAACTCACCCTGCTTTTTATTTCCCACGACCTTCATGTGATCAAACATATTGGCCATTCGATTTTAGTAATGTACTTAGGAAAAGTCGCTGAGTTTGGCGAAAGAGATACCTTAATTAATTTGCCTCTTCATCCCTACACCCAAGCACTGCTTGGAACTATCCCTGGCCTTGATGGCAAAAAACACCCACCTCTTCAGGGTGAGCTCCCCTCTCCACTTAATCCACCTCCTGGATGTACCTTTCATAAACGTTGTCCAAAAGCGCAAAAATCTTGCGAAATAAATATCCCGCCCCCCACAATTAAATCGGGGCGAATTGTCGCCTGCGACCTGATCACCTCCCAATAGGAAAAGCTCAATATTAATAAGTGGAGTTGCTATAAAATGAGATTAAAAAAACAAAGGCATAAAATGAGCAAAATCTCAAAACTGATTTTAATTTATTTTCTAATCCCAACCTTAACCTTTGCGTTCGATTGTAAAGACGGCGCCTATGAAGTCATTGTCCCTTTACTCTCGCAAAATAAAAGAATTGAATTCTGCCAGATCACCAAAAACGGAGTTTTGCAAAAGCATGGGGTAGAAAATATTTATGATTCGAACAACAAATTACTTGAGACTAATAATTA
>JAHEZZ010000166.1 GCA_023250815.1 Bdellovibrionales bacterium | reverse complement strand
ACACCGATTATTCGAATATCAAAAATATCATTATTTTTAATTTTAAAATTTAATTGAGTGTCTGCTTTTTCAAACTCCTTAAAAATCACTTGAATTGGAAATAAGGCCTGTGTGATTGATTTAGTTAATATTCTTTTAACCAAATCACTTGTCGTATTGCTAATCCCAACAGTAAGAACCTCTTTTGTCTTTTCATATCGATCATCATCTATCTGCGATACTAATTTGCTAAGGCCTGCATTGCTATTATCATAAAAACCTTTTACAAAAAAAGATGATTCATCTAAAAGATCATTCTCTGCATGTATCTCCCTAACAAATCTTTGCTTTAAAACTCTTCTGTTATGTATTGAATCAAAAAACCTACTCGCTTTTGGCGATAAGGCCAAAGAAAATAAATAATCTGGCGTTGAGACAATTTTTCGATGTGTTTTTTCAAGCTGGTTATCAAATTTTTTCCAAAATATTATCTCTTCAGACCCTTTATATCGAATATTGGCATTTTCACTTAAAACTTCAAAGTCTACGACCTCTGGCGAATTAAAGATATTTAATGGCCAATTATTTCTTTTTGCAAGTACAACATGTTTATCATTTATCCATCTTAATATTTCATATGGCCCCGAAGAATTTATTTTTCTAGGGTCTTTCCATTTCTCGTTTTCATAATCTATATCGCTGTAGTACCCATAGTAAGGCTGTGCCAAAAATTGAATTAATCCATTTGGAGGTCTGTCAAAAGTAAAAATCAAGTCATTATCAAGAGATTCAATTCCTTCAAATGTGTGATTAGCGCCTCCCTTAAGGCAAGAAAAAGGATTTTCATTAGAAATTGAGCTTAACATTTTTAATTGTCTTAAGATTGAAACTTTAAAAGATTCAGCATCTATCTTTTCGTTGTTTTGTGCAAATAAATTATTTTTTATTTTAAATTTCCAAATTAAATTGTTATTACTGCTTGACCAACTTTTGGCCAAATAAGGTTCATACTTTCCATGATTGCCATACTTGACGAGAGTGCCTACTAATTGCTCCATTATTCCAAGATTTGCATCAATGTCTGAATCAAAAACAGAAGTAGAAAGTTTTTTATGTTCACTTATATAATAGACATCTAAATGATTAAATATTTTACTCTGTTGCATTTTCATCCCACTAAACAAACAAATGAATATTAATGTTAGCACTAAAAAAGAGATTAAGAAAAAATTTGTAACATTCATAGTAAATCTCGTTATTAATGACCCTTATCAAGATTAGTCGGAACTGGCGACGTAAGAAAATACATGTTAACAATAACAATCCGCTCATTGATATGAGCAAAGTCGATTTCTTGGCCTTCTTCATGAATCCTCAAAGTTATAGAGTCTGGATTTTTTTCTATTATATAATGTCTTTTCATCTTTGATGAAATTTTATCACTAAAAATTTTAAATTGTTTATCATCTCTGATGTTTTCAACAAGAAAACCATCCTTATCAAAAAACTTCAAGGTAATAACTTTTTCGTTAAGTAAAATTTCATCAATTTTTTTGACAAACTTATTAATTTCATCAGAATGGCATTTTGAAGATATAAATAAAGTCAAAAATCCAAACTTAAAGAACTTCAAAAACATATATTCTTCCTTCGTTAGTATATAAACCTATCGATATTCCCTTTTTCCCAGCCAATATAATCAAAAGAAAGGGCCCGCCATAAAGAGAACGTAATCCCTTCAAATTTTTTACAAAAATCAATCTTTGGAACAGGCCAGGTTTTAAAATTATTTTTGGGAATTGAGGCCAGTGCAAGATCTAATTTGGTTGCAAAATGAAGTACTCTATCAAGGTAAAAATTTTTTTTATAAGGTGCTATCTTAGATGAATTAAACATATGAAAATGCCTCCATGCCTCGACACTGGAATGTTCCCAAGGATCTTCATTAATCCCACACACCCTGGATCCGGGAAAAATGCCGCCCCCTTTAATTCCCAAAAGAACACCCCAAGTAAGCGGCAAGATTTTATCTTCAAAAGTTATTTCAAATTGCTTTTTGTAAAATAAAACATTATCAAAATTTTTTATAAAATTTTGAGTTATTGGTGATAATATTTCAGGTCTTTCACTCTTCGAAATAGAGAACCCTTCATCTATCCATTTTGACCATGCCCAGCGCTCGATCGCTTCACATACTGCCCGCAGCTTAGTTTTCTCATCTTCAAAACCGGCGGCAAAACCACAGGTGGTTGGGTATTCCTCAATATAAAAATCTTTTTTTAATTTAACATCATCACAGATTTTATTAAATATTGATCGCTCTAGCGATTCCGCCAATGCGATTCTTTGACTGGTCTCAAGCAATGAATGAATACCGCCACCAATTGCTATTCCTGCCTTGTCGATTGCCACAGTTGAGTAACCAATAACCATCCCCTGAGCATCCAAAATTGTCGATTGGTTAAACAAATCAAACTGAGGAACATTGCTTATCAGATCGCTAAATTTCAAAAAATTCTCACCTGTATTTTTTGCTATTCCTGATGTTCTTATACTGATCCCAGTATAGCTAAAAAATAATATTTTTCTATTCTCACAAGATATTTTATATATGTAGTTTTTCCCCATTAATGAGAAATCTATCTTCTCAAAAAATGAATTGGAAGTTTGAAAAAATTATTAGATGTATAATATATATTAATTTTACTTTTAAAGTATAACTCGATGAACTATACCTCTTCATTATACTCATCACTTTTGAATTTTTCAGTACGGAAAACTCAAGAGTGGTATACCCGTAGCGGCTTGTTTGAAATGTAAAATGCGAAGGGTATAAATTAACAATAGAAGGGAGAAAAAATGAAAAACTTATTACTGGTATCAAGCTTAATGATGTCTATCGCTGCAAACGCAGGTGGTACGAAGTACATCTGTAAAGAAGTGATCAATGGTGGGCCAAAACAAACTATGGTTCTGACTCAAGTTCGAGATGTCGAAGTCACAGAAAATGTTAAAGAGCGCTTTGTCCTTGAAGTTTTTGAGGGGGCCGAAAAAACTCCTCGTCTCTCAGTAAAGGGATATGTAAAAACTGAAGATGTTATGTTTGAGTTTAAAAGTGACGATAAAAAAGTTTCAGCGATGATTTATCTCGATGAATTAGAAGAAAGTGGCCTGACAGAAGGGCGAAAAACTACAAATTTTGATTGTAATTAATTATTTGATGGTTTTTATCTAGTCCTACAATTCTTTGTCATGCATTTTTACTTGCGAAAAAACAAAAAGAGCAAGACTATACTGGTTCCAGTTGAGTTTTTAAGTGAAGATTAGTTGGAATTTTATGTCAGATTGCAAATATAAAATTCGAAGACATGCCGTAATAAGGCATGTTGAGAAATTTGTATTTGCAAGATGGCGTGAAAGGACAATTAAGATTTACTTGAAAACTATACTGGGATCAGTATATATATCAAAGTAGAGAAAAAATGCAAAAATTAACCATTTACTTTTTATTATTCTGTTTGCAATGGATATCCTATTCCGTGAAGTCATGTACTGATGTGGCAACTTGTCTATCTGAAACAAAAGAGATTAATAATCCACCAGATCTTTCAAATTGCATTGAAGAGAATATCAACGCTAAGGACGGAAAAAGTATTCAGATTATCGATGGAGATCGTATTCTTGGAACCATGGTTCGTGTTAATTTTAATGAAGTACAAAAAACCACAGGACTGCCTCTTAAAGATGCTAATGATAAAAAAGATGAAGGGACTTCTTGGTGGAAATTAGCACTCTTTGGAGTAGGTCTTGCTCCAGTTGAATTTTTTATTTCTACTGCTATCCATGAAGGCGCTCATGCTTTGGCGATTAAAACAGTGGGTGCAGATGTCGTTAAATATAAGCCCTACCCCCATGTAGGGTCAGATGGCCTCTTTCGTTTTGGAATGACGGCGATGCAAGGGAACGTAAGTCCGGGTGAAAATGCCTATATATTAGCAGCTCCAATGATTGTTGATGCTGTCATCCTAAGCGGCTACGGAGGGTTAGTGCTTACCGATACAATGCCTAAAAACAAATATGCTCAAACTGCCATGCTGGTTTTTGCCGCTGGACACTGGATCGATCTTGCCAATCATATAGTTGCACGTAATGAATATACTGATACCGCAAAAATTGAAAATTATTTTACCCAAGAAAAAGGCTGGTCGAAAACTCAGGCCCAATTTCTGGTTCGGGGATCACAAGCGGCAACACTACTTGTGGGAGGTTATTTTTTGTTTCGCGGTGGCCAGAAAATATTTGCAGAAGATAAAAAAGAAGAGAAAAAAAATAGGCCAAATTCTCTTTTTCAACCGGGATTAACCAGGAAAGAAAAATTAGATGTGCTTGATTTACATGTCGCTCCAGTTTCTGACGAGGCCCTCATGGGATTTACTGTCCTCGGGCGATTTTAAACCAGTAAAACTAATTGCTGAGTTGTTTAGATATTTTTTTAGCATCCTTATTTACTTGAGCAAGAAAGTTAGTAAAGTCTTGGGCCAATTGGTTGGCACTTGAATCTCCCAGTTCTGATTTGGTATCTTTATTGATAAAGAGATTGCTAAGTTCCATATAAATATTCCCACCTCGATTTGAAACCTCGAAGTTTTTCTCAACTCTTTCAACTAATTTTGGATTATTTTTTCTTTCATAATCAGAAATCGCTTTTCCTAGCATTCTAAATTGTTCTTTAGTTACATTGATTCCACTTCTATTACATTGAGCGGGATCTTTACTTGCACTAAATTGCCAGTAGTCATAAATCCTGGCAGAACGAGTTTTTTTATCGTCGACAGCTGAACAGCCAGGGGCTTGATTAAAAACTTCTGATTTAAATGAAATAGTTCGATTGGAAGGATTGCGGTAGTAGAGCGCAATTTCATCTTGGCCAGCATGAAAACCTGCAAGTAAAGTAACTTCCAAAAGGGCCGCATCCCAGTGAAGAGTAATTTTTTTATCCATAAGATTTCGCGCCTGTTCAGCGGTGTAAACGGCCAAAAAATCAGTCAAAAGTGTTTGTCCAGATTTAGCAATTGAATGATAATCTGATGTATCGCTATTCGACAAAGTCTTGACTAAAGTGAGATAAAAATTATTAATTGATTTTGGATTTTTAATAACAAACTCTTCTAAATCAGTAAGGTAGTTTTTATCAGAAGCGTCGTTAGCATTTCGAGTTGGCCCTTCACCAAAACTTCTGCCTGTGCGATCATCCTTATCATTTTCTCCATTTCCATAATGAATATTGTAAGCATAATTTTGTGGAGCAAATTTAATAATGGCGCCAGCACAACTGACTAGTCCAAAAAAAGTAGAGAGTGAATATCGATCAGATCTAGGAGCAAATTTAGCGATCAAAGATGGGAGTGTATAAAGCGTAGCAGTTTTACCCTCTAGCTTTGATGCCAGAGAAAGCAGTCCCTCTTTTGTGCCAGCACTTGAGATTGCTTTTGCACTTACTTTT
>JAHEZZ010000039.1 GCA_023250815.1 Bdellovibrionales bacterium | reverse complement strand
TACCTGACGGAGAAAAAATAATTAAAGACTTATCCTATACAGTTAAAAAAGGGCAAAGAATTGTCTTCTTAGGAAAGAATGAATTAGTTACCAAATCGTTTTTTAAAGCACTTATGGGCGAGATCCCACTGACAAGCGGAAAGGTTGAATGGGGTATCACAACGAAACGTGAATATCTGCCCAGTGATAATTCCTCTTATTTTAAAGACGAATCACTTGATCTGATTAACTGGTTAAGACAATACTCAATTGATCAAAGTGAATCATTTCTCAGAGGATTTTTAGGCAGAATGCTTTTTTCTGGCGAAGAAGCTAAAAAAAGATCAACAGTATTATCAGGCGGTGAAAAAGTTCGTTGTATGCTCTCAAAGATTATGCTCTCTGGTGCCAATATTTTAATGATGGATAATCCAACAAATCACTTGGATCTTGAAACTATCACCGCCTTGAATGAAGGACTCATCGAATTTAAGGGAACCTTGCTTTTCTCGTCCCACGATCACGAATTTATTCAAACAATTTCTACCCGAGTTATTCAAATTCAAGACAATGGTTGCCGTGACGAAGAATGCAGCTACGACTTATTTTTAGGACTAGAAATTTAAAATCAATATTAGAAATTTACCACTTAAAAGATAAATCTGATTTGATTTCATATTGTCCTTGGGATAATGAAAAAAAACCTTTTAAATCATTTGGAAGCTCATGAGGAAAATTTTTTGTTTTTTCTCTTAAATAAAGCCAAATTTTAAAATCAAAACCTTTTTCTTTCGAATGATTAAGAAAATACTCTCTCATTCCAAGCAAGCTGATATTATAAAGGGCACTTTCTCTGCCGCAATTAATTTTAAGATTAATTGAACGGGCAAAGTCATTATCTACGACGGCCACTTCACATCCTGACAAAGAATGATCTACACGACGCACACCAAAGGCAAAGTTATTGGCCCAAAACTCTTTATCATCCTCAACCATATACCATTCTGATTGATGCTTTAATTCAATGTCAGATAAACGTTTTTTATAAGCAAAAATACGATCTTTAATGAGTGCCTCTGCTCTTTTATAATCGTCAATTGAGAGAAATCTCATTCGTGTTTTAACACCATTGTCATGTGACAGCATTATACCGACATTTTCAGAAATAGTTTTAATTTTTTTATGCCATTTGAAAACTTTAAAAAGAATATTTACGAATGAGAATCCAGAAGGTGTAATATAAAAAGGCGTCTTAGCATCGTCATTCAAAAATGATTCATGCATATTTTTAATACTGGCGAGAACTTCTTCGTTTAAGATGATTAAATCATTTAATTTTTTTTGGTTTAAAGTAGTTTTTAATTCCTCGGGAGACATTTTGATTTCATTAGAGCGAGCGACTTCGCCAAATCCATCTTTTACCAATTCAAATCGCTGTGCCATTTCTCCTGTAGCATAATTTGATTTATTATCTATAAAGCTCATTTCAATTTTTGGTAAAATTTCTTCTCGTCCTTCAAGCTTGAGATACTGATTAGTCGATTCACCCCAAAGAGAAAACTCTTTTAGATGTAAGTTTTTAAGAGGGGCAGGGAGATTATTGTTGTCATTTTGAAGAAATTCTAAAGTCCCCATAGTTTGATAGGGAGTTCCATCAGATCCAGGAGCAAAACGTTTAAGATGAAACCATTGCTCAACTAAATGGAGCTTAAGATTATAGGTTTTCCCTTTATAATCAATATTGAGTAACATCGGTGAGGAGTATAAATTAAAATCGGGAATAATAGCATTGAGTACTATTTCTTTTTTATTTTTTTCAGAAATAATGATTTTTCCCATTAAAATGTGATCTTTGAGAGGAAAATCATCCCTCTCATTATCCGGATTTAAAAAACGCCATTCTGGAATTTGTATATTATTATCAAGATGAAAACTCCAATCACCTTTTTTATTAATGGCCTTAAAATAATGGCCAATACGCCCTTCACTATCTGTTCCGGCAACCCGAAGTTCTCGCCCTGTATTCCCTTGGCCTGTGAGTACAATCGTTATAACACTGGATATTTTTGCATTGCCTTTTAATTTTATTTTGTCATGCTCTAACCAATCTTCGGAAGGAATAATAAAAGTATCTGGATCGATGACATTTTTGTTGTATGAATAATTAAAAAACATAACATCACTGCCGATTGTATCGAAATCGGCCATACGTGTGAACATTTCACCTCGATCATTAATGACAAACACAGTGGAGGCGCTGACGTCTAGACCTCTTATATGAAAACGCCCCCTTCTTGGGCCATTCATAGTGTGACTTTGATCGGTCGGAAGACCTGAATCAGAAAAATATATTTCATCTCCTTTTGGAGATAAAAAATAGTAGCTAGTAAGTCCGCCGCCCCCGGTGTGCGATCTTCCAGCAGCATCTTCAAAGTGACCAACAATTTGGTTACGCCTGCCAATTCCCCAGTTTAAAAGCCATGGATTTTTTGTTACCTCCTCTTTTGTTTTTGTTCCCAAAACACGCTTCCCAATAATAAATTTTTCAGTTAAGGGCCAGCCGAGCAAATCATTCCAGTGCCCAGGCTTACCAGGAAAGGTCGGATTTTTAAGCCATCTGAAAAAATAAAGACGCAAATCATTCGACATTGCGATCACTTCATCAGCATCGGCTTGCAGAGAAATAACTTTTTCTGGACGATCAAATTTTTGTTCTTCTTTATCGTCAACTAATCCTGTTTTATTTAAAAGTTGCCAACTGGACTGATAATTTTTAAAAGGCTTAATCGGCTTAACACAGATTAAACCTTCATCAGTTAATGCGATATAAAAGAGAAAATTAAAAGTACGTGTGGGTGTTTTTATATTAATAATCGAAGGAAGACCTTCACATTCAGCATTTACGGCCCCTGTTAATTGCTCGCTGTCTGTAAAATAACCAACGTCATATTTACTCGATGAAGAGCTTGCTAACTCCCTGTGAATTGAACAGCTCGAAAGAAAAATAATCCCGACAAGGTTGATAAACTTAAGCATATTTTTACCTCAATATATTATTTCAGATAAAAAAAACGACAGATATCCGGCAAAAAAATATTCGGCGAATTTTGCCTATTTGTTAATTTTTTATTTCACTTAATAATAGATAGTACCCCTGATCAATCTTTTCTTTACAAGAGGATGATCAATGAAAGTACTTTTTGGTATCGTTACCCTACTTGCGCTACTCACTTTAACATCTACAAACTCTTATGCAAAAAACCTTCACCTGATTGATCAAGACAAGTCGAGTGGTTTTGAAATTTATCGAACAGGTACGCCCAGTGAAACTGACCTTGAAGAAATTTGCCAGCTAGGTATAACAGAAATAATGGTTTTGAGCGGAGATGCAGAGGCCCATGAATTCAAATACAGTAGCAAATGCCCTAGTCTAAAAGTCATCTACAATTATCGACAAACAGTCAAAATCCCCCTGACTCAAGATTTTCTGGGATTCTTTGATCAATGGGTAGAACAATCTCGCACTCTCGGTAAAAAAATTGCTTTTCGCTGCTCTTGCGGATGTCACAGAACAGGTCGCTTGGCCGCCTATTATCGTATGAAGAATAATGGATTTGATTCAGAGACCGCCATTGATGAAATGAACAATTTAGGAAAGTGGATGTTTTTATATCCAAGCTTGAAAAAACAAGTTCGAGCACTTGAAGATTTTATTTTAAATCAACCTTGTGAGCAAAAAGAAAAATACTGTATCAAGTAAAAAAATATGATGATGAGGTGCCAGAAATTTTAAAACTTCTGGCACATTGCCTGGATACCCACTGTCTGAAATAATGAAGTCATGAAAATCTTAATTATTGGTGGAAACCGCTTCTTTGGAAAACGACTGGCCCAATTGTTTTTACAACAAGGTATCGATTTAACATTGTTAAATCGAGGAAAGCTCGATGATGGATTTGGAAAAAATATAAAACGCATCATTATGGATCGCAGAATTTTAGACAGTAAACACCCTGATTTAAATCAAAAATGGGATTATGTATTTGATCAAGTTTGCTACGATTCCCATGAAGCTAGAAGTGCAATAGAAACATTTAGAGATAAAACTTCAAACTATGTCTTTACCTCTACTCTTTCTGTCTACAATCCTGGCGCTGACCTAAAAGAAGATGACTTTGATTCTTGTCATTATAAATTCAACCAAGATTGCAATCAAAAATTAAATTACGGAGAAGCAAAAAGGCAGGCCGAATCGCTCTTTATACAACAAAAATATTTTAAAGTAACAGCGGTGAGACTTCCCTACGTACTTGGGCCGGATGATTACACTCAAAGATTAAATTTTCATATTCAAAAAATAATGCAAAATTCACCCATATATTTTCCCAATATTAATGCTAAAAATTCGTTTATACATGCAGAAGATGCGGCCCTTTTTTTGGCGTATCTAATTAAAAATGAAATTTTAGGGCCAATAAATTGCTCCAGTAAAACCCCACTATCGCTCAAAGAACTCGTGCAAACAATTGAAAAAATTACTAATTCTCAGGCAAAGATTTGCAATGAAGAAAATGAAAAAAATAGTTCTCCTTATGGCGACAAAAATGATTTTTATGCAGACGTTTCGAAATTATCTAAATTAAATTTTAAATGCAAAGAAATAAAAGAATGGCTACCCGAACTTATATTATCTGAAAGTAAGAAGTATACTGATCCCAGTTGAAGATTAGTTGGAACCAGTATACCAACAAGAAGGTCTAGAAAATTGTCCACTACAAAATATTTTATTTTTAGTTAGACCTAGAAGATCATCATTGTTTGGCGAAATCACTTCTTGGCAAAGGGACCCCAAAACGAGAGTATTCATGCGACATTCATCACTAGGATACTCATAATTATTTGAAACAGGATAAACCCCAATTGTTGATTGGGGGATTCTTGAGTCAGTACTCCACCAATCTAAGTTACGTTCTGTTACTGCTTGAATAAATGCCTCTGAGGCAATAATTGAACGAGCACACAGCAACATGGCCTTTCTACTTCTGCTATTTTCTTCACATTTTTTTTTAATCTCTCTTGGATAGGTGAAGGAATCAAAAAATGAAGCGGGCATAAGTTCAAAAATTCTTTTCGCACAAATGGCGGTAGCATAATAATCAGCTTGGCCTTCGACACTCGACCATCGTATTTTTCCATCAGTTTCAATTTTTCGAGGGGCCCCTCCGAAGTGATGACCTAATTCATGACAAAGTAAAATAACAAAAGCATCATTGGTCATTTTAGGATGCAGAGAACTGGCACCTAAAATAGAAATATTCCAATCATTTTCAGATCGATCAGCAGAGGCCGCTACCAATGGCCTTTGAAGAACAACATCCGTATTAAAAAAAATTTTAAAATGAGCATTAAACTTATTTTGAACAGGTGATATTAGTTCTTTTTCAAATAGAGAAATGATTTTAAGAGAGTCTTCTTTAGAAATACTGGCAAAACAATCAAAGCGAAAAGTGCTACTTATAAAAAATAAAAGAAAAAAAAGAAACCTAAATTTGTTCATCATTAAAGAAGAATGCCACGTCAGATTATTTGAATCAATAGCGAAGGTAAGAATGTTGAACTATGAGTTTTTCAATACTTATACCATTAAATTACCTTCCAAGCTAGGGCGTGTCCTCATTTGGATTCCGTAGGGAGGAGATTGTGAATGGAGACATGCCAGAGGGGGGAATCCGTCTGTCTCAAGAGCTGATTGATCTTGTCAAAAAATATATTAATTTCCTTCCGGCCGCTACTGATTTTCTCAAAAATGTTTAAGAAGCTTTTTGTAAAGGACTTTTTGAGTCGTATTCCCATTTTTCATTTAAACAATCGGTAGAATAAATTTCTAAAAAAAAAATTTTTGAATCTACAGTATAAGGAATGACAATCGCCTCTGGTAATATCTTTCTCATAGCTAAGTTTAATTTTTTACCAGTGTAAATCTTTGGGAAGGAAGATTTGAGATTATAACCTAATTTTCTAAATTTAGGATCTATAACTCCAAAAGCAATATTTAAAATTTCTGCAACTAAATCAGCATCCTCTTCAGAAATTTTATTTAATCTTTCTTGAAACATATTTTCATAGAGAAGAAAAAATAAATCTTGTGAAAGACCAAAAAATAACTCCATTGCTATTTTTTCACTATCAAAGCGAATAAGTCCAGCAAGGGCCGGTTTATCTTTGCTCACTTTGTTTTTAAAATAGGGTTTTCCTGGAATAACAACAGTTCGAGTATATTGGCATATAGTACTCGCCAAGGCATCAATGACAATCATCATAAGCTCTTTTTGATTTAAAAGCTTTGACAGACAATCTTTAGCTTTATTGTTTTCGTCGATCACAAAAAATGTCCCCTCTAAGCTGCTTTTTTGCCATTCGGTTTTTTTGCCAACATCCACGCATGGGCCTTTTTCAAAGCGGTATTCACAGTAGTTCCATCAAATGGTTTAATGATATAACCCGATACACCTTCTTTTATGGCAGCGGTTATTTCAACTGGATTTCGTTCTCCGGTGGCCAAAATCACTGGTAAGTTTTTAAGTTCCGGTGTCAATCGAACCTTTTTTAACATCTCAAAACCCGACATGTTAGGCATATGCCAATCAACAATCACTAATTCAAAAGGAGGCTTTGAACAAAAAAGTTTTGTAAAAGCAAGTTGGCCATCAATTGCCTCATCAACATTCAAATAACCAATCATTGATAGGCAATGACGAGAAATTTTACGACTAGTGGAAGAATCATCTACGACAAGTATTCTGGTTTCCGCTGAAAAACCAAATAAATCTTCCATTTTTTCGTTGTGAAAATCTTTATCAAAAATAGGAATTTCAAAGTTCAGCACACCCCTTGGTGTTCTAAAGGGAAAACGGATACAATTAGAGGTCGCAATATCCGCCCAACCCCCAAGATAATTACCAGTAACAAAGAAAACGGATTTGGGGTCAATGTTAATCTGATTTGACTTTAATTCAATGTCGATTATTTTAAATAAAGCACCAAGCATTTCAGTTAAAATTGGCTTCGGATCGAATGGTGCCGACCCCGATGGCATTGATGATTGAAGCAAATCATAAAAAAGATCTTTAAAACCTGCCTGTGAAGAACCAATAGCAATGGCCCCCGTTTCTCTCTGCCTATTAAAACGCAAGAGAGCTAATGCTGAATTTTCAAGCAAAGTAGGACTTTCGCACCGAACGACAGGTAAGGCCTCTATATCCCCTTTTATTTTTGATTTCAAAAACTCAAGAAGTGCTGCTTGTGTTGATTGTACTAAGCGACCACCATTCCAATAAAGTTCTAATGAATTCAAACTTGGCCCCCTTACAATAAAAATACTCGCATGGACATAAAACATATCGACCAAAAACCCAATTTAGTTTTACTAATTTTTTAAGCTATCTCTCTATAGGCAAAAGCTTCCCGATCAAAAGAGTCTACAATTTAAAAAATAATTTTATATTGAAATAAAGTTTTTAACATTCACTGCCAAATTTAAGTTAAAATAACTAAAACTAATTCATCACGAGACAATAATGACTGATAAAACTATTTCTGACTTAATTCTCCTCTCAAACCTACAAGATATAGAGCATTTAGTACTCCTTAGAAATGACACCTCCGGGACAATTTGTTTAGAAGAAAATACTATTCGTATTTTAGAAATGAAAGATGACTCTATTATTATTACTGTTCCGGCCAATACCTGTGCAGTAAGCCACAGTCTCACTTTATGTATATTAAAACTGCCTTTAGCAAAAAAAATTTCAAAATTTCCTAAACCTGGTCAACACAAAAATGCTCTTGAAGTCATAGGAAAGGTGGCAAAGGTAAAAAAAAGCAAAAATAAACAAGAAGACTGGACGCTATTAATTAGCTTCACCCAGTTTGATGTTGATTCATGGGAAAGATTTATTATTACCTATGTTGAACGACAAAATAATATAAACAATCTTAAAAAGAATATATAAACATGAATCCCTTACTCGAATTAAAGAAACTTCCGAGCGAACTATTTCATAAATACAGAAGCAAAAAAGCATTAGTCTACCATCCTAATTCAATGACCAGGTCGGCGATAACCAATACCTTAAGTAGTATTGGGCTTACTTCCCAAAATGTTTCAATTTTGTCTGGAACATTCGAGGACGTAAAAAAAAATCTTTATGAAATAAAACCTGAAGTTATTATTTGTTCAACTGAAATTGAAACACAAAGCTTTGTCGAAATTTTAAATATCCATGAAGAAATTTATCCTGGCCGACTAAACTGCCTAATGTGTGTTATTGGCAAAGATGGAAGTTTATCATCTGGTTCAATTTTATTAGGACATTTTATAGATGCCTATATTGCAACACCACTTTCCGCTCAAATACTAACCAATACATTAGTTGATCAAATTATTTTAAAAGCTTCGGCAAATGAACAGTCCAAAACTTTTGACCAGGCCAGAAAAGAATTTATTAAAAAAAATTATAAACAATCCAAAGATCTTTTTGTAAAATTAATTGGATTCAAATCTACCGCTCCCTTGGCCTACCATTTTTTAGGACAAATCTTGGAAAAGGATAATAATCCTATAGAGGCGTTAAAGTTTTACACAACGGGAATTAAACTTGCAAACCCTAGCTATCTTTGTCTTCAAAGTTGTCTTAACCTTTTGGTGAAAGAAAAGCAGTTTGAAAAGGCCCATGATGTAAGTGCATTATTATTAGAAAAATATCCCTTTAACCCCAACGATATCTATGCTCTTTTGCAAATTTTTGTGGCCACTCAAAAACATAATGAAATTATCAAACTCATCAGTATTTTTAAAAATGCCCAATCAGTAGATACGAAGCTTAAAAACTACTTATCAGCAGGCCTGGTTATTGGCGCTAAACTTTTATTTAAACAAAGTGACCCCGTCAATGCAATTAGTGCCCTTGAACATGCATGCTTTCTATCATCTACAAATGAAAAAGTCCTTGAACAATCTTGCATTCTCCTTGCAGAATTTGAATACAAGGATGATGCATTTAAGTTACTTGAAAAATATTCTGGGCCAAAAATGCACAAGGAAATCTTTTTAAGAATTCAGTTAGAAATATATGATAAAAGCAAAGATTATCAGAGTATGATAAAGTTAGGGCAAGACCTGCTTAAAATAGAAAGCAGCAATCTGAGAAATTTTGAATTATTTCTAAATGCTGCTAAAATGTTAAAAATACCAAATAGAACGATTTCAAGTTTTACCGAAATCATTAAAAATAAATTTCCAGACAAATCCCAAGATTTTTTACAAAAATACGGCCTATAAAATATATAAATGAAGGGCCATCTTATTGACAAAATAGCTAGAACTTTATTTACTCAAAATTAATACTTGCAATTAGCATAACCCCGAACTGGAGAACACTTTGAAATTTGTAATAATTTTTCTTTTACTAATAGCAAGCTCAAATTCATATACAGAAATTCTAACTAAATGGGAAAAGATCAAAGAAAGAAAAGGCGTTGAAGTTTTCAGTGGGGACGTATCAGGATCTAATATCGTGGCATTTCGAGGTGTTTCAACTATTGATGCCCCCTTAGAAAAAGTTATTTCTGTTATTTATGATGTTTCTCGAATTAAAGAATGGATGAGCGATCTTCAATCTTCAAAAGTAATAGAACAAAAATCTAAATTTCAGAAAATTGAATACAACCGCACAAGCGCACCATGGCCTTTGTCTGATAGAGATTTTATTTATTCTGTTGATTTTAAAGTTGATAAAGAAAATAAATCAGCAGAGATCATGATCGAAAATGCCACTCATCAAGATGCTCCTGAAGTGCCAGGAGTAATAAGAGGTGAACTTCTCTCAAGCAGATATTATTTAAAGTCACTTGAAAATAATTCAAAAACTCATATTGAAGTAGAGATTTTGGCCGACCCAAAAGGATCAATACCCAAATGGGTGGTAAACATTTTTCAAAGTGGCTGGCCATCAAACACTATTTTTGGGATCAAAAAAATTGCCACAGAAGCAAAGTATCAGGTTCACCCTGATATTGCAGAATTTATCAAAACATTATGAGCATTACTGCCTAGAATGCTTTGGTTGATTCTTCTTTTTCTACTTCATTGGCAAATGGTGTATCGACAAAATCAACAGTATGACGACATTTTGGGCACTGTAATTGTTTACCATTTTTTTTGCTTATTTTTTCTACCATCAAAGCATAACCACAAGAAATACAGGAAAATGGTCGAGGTTTCGACCATAAGGCATTGGTACAATCGGGGTAACTACTACAACCATAAAAGAATTTTCCAAAACGACTTTTCTTTTCAGCAAACTTTCCTTTTTTACAATCAGGACAATGTACATTGATTGTAAAAGGTCCGGTCGTTTCACATCCTGGATGATCTTCGCAGCGAACAAATCTGCCGTATTTTCCCCGTTTCACTTCCATTCTTTTCCCACATTTAGGACAAGGATCATCGACAAATTGTTTAGGAATAATAGCAATAACACCCTGTAAATCTTTTTTAAAATCATGAGTAGAATTACAATCAGGGTAGTTGGAACATGCTAAGAATTGCCCATTCTTCCCCCAACGAATGGAGTATTCGCCAGTTTTACACTTTTCACATTTTAGGCCCGTTGGAGTTGATTGCTTTTTAAGGTTTTTCATTTCTTCTTGGGCCTTAAGAAGTGTAACTTCAAAACCTTTCCAAAACTCCTTCAACACTTTTTTATAATCTACTACGCCATCCTCAATTTTATCTAGCTGCTCTTCAACCTGAGCTGTAAAATCAATGTTCATGACATCGGGAAAACTATGCATTAAAAGTCTGCACACAACGGTGCCAAGTTCTGTCGGTACAAAACGGTTTTCTGTTTTTTCAACATAACCCCGATCTTGAATATTAGAAATAATGGAGGCGTAGGTGGAAGGACGTCCTATTCCTTTCTCTTCTAAATCTTTAACCAGTAGGGCCTCGCTATATCTTGGAGGTGGAGAAGTCCAATGTTCTTCTTCTTTAGCATCTTTTGTCGCCCTTAAACTTTCTCCCTGATTTAGTATAGGCAGAATTCGTTTGCTATTTTCATCCTGCTCTTCTTGTTCTGTTTGCTCATCTTCTGATTCGGATTTTTTTCTTCTTGAACGCTCTTCCGCTGCTTCGAGATAGACTGTCCTAAATCCCGAAAATTTAATTATCGAACCGTTAGCTCGAAAGTAATGACCGTTATTTTCAAAACTTACTGTAGTTTGATCGATTATTGCTTGGGACATTTGACTTGATATAAATTTATTCCAAATAATTTCGTAAAGTTTAAATTCATCAGGCCCTAAATCCCCTCTAATTAACTCTGGTGTGTATTCTAAATTAGTAGGACGAATGGCCTCATGAGCATCTTGAACTTTTGACGTTCCTTTTTTTTTGTAGAAAATTGCCTGATCTGGCAAAAATGCTTTGCCATATTTTTTTTTAATAAAATCTCTCACATTATTTAATGATTCAGGTTCCGTTCTCACTGAATCAGTTCGCATATAAGTAATAAGCCCCTGGGTTCCAAATGCAGAAAGATCAATCCCCTCATAAAGTTTTTGCGCCATCATCATAGTTTTTTTAGCAGTGAAACCTAATTTGTGGGCCGCCTCTTGCTGTAATTTTGAAGTTGTAAATGGCGGCGTCGGATTTTGTTTTCGTTCTCTTTTTTTTACTTCAATAATTTTGTAATTTTTCCCCCTTACTTCAGATACTATTTTTTTTACGACCTTTTCATCTTCAAGATCTGTTTTTTTATCCGCCGACTCTCCATAATATGAAAAAAGAAATGAAGTGCCATCCTTTTGCATTTCTCCCATAATAGAAAACCATTTCTCTGAAATAAAGGCCTTAATAGCATCTTCTCTTTCAACAATCACACGAAGAGCGACAGATTGTACCCGGCCAGCAGAAATTCCTCGTTGCACTTTATCCCAAAGAAGTGGAGAAATTTTATATCCAACTAAACGATCTAAAATTCTACGAGTTTGTTGAGATTCATACATACACTCATTCAACTTCGTAGGATTTTCAATTGCCGCCTTTACAGCAGATTTAGTAACCGCATTAAAAATGACCCGGTATAAATCTTTTTTTCGACCAATTTCTTGCGCCAAATGAAAGGCAATCGCCTCGCCCTCTCGATCCATATCCGGCGCCAAAAAAATCTTGTGTGCACCCTTTGCCAGTTCCTGAATACGTTTTATTTTATCCTGTTTTCCAACAATCGGTACGAGATCAATAGTAAAACCGGCCTTGATATCAACGCCCAATTTTGACTTGGGTAAATCTTTAATGTGGCCATTAGAAGCTACAACTTGATAACCACGACCCAGATATTTTTTTATAGTTTTTGCTTTAGAGGGAGACTCTACAACCACTAAATCGTATGATTTCTCAGTTGGCAATTCAGCTTCTTCGATACGTTTTTTTTTAGCAGATGGTCTTGCAACAACCTCTTTTTTGACTTTCAGCTTGCTGGCGATAATTGTTTTCTTTTTAGGGGTGACCATTATTTGCCTTAACAAAAGCATGTGAATTTTTAAATATGCTTTTGACTCAAAGTTTTAAATTATTTTGTCTCAGTATTCAACAACTCATCTATTTCTTCAAGATCAAATTCAGTCAGACCATATGGGTTTTCACGATTGTTAATATCTTCATCCATATATTTAAGCCCTATTTCTTTCTCAATTTCGTTGAGGGATTCAAATGCATTTGCGTCAGGTTTTTTAGTTTTTGACTCAACGTCATTTAAATTTTGCTGTTCTAAATATTTATCCTCATCTATTTTTGCCTCATTTAAACTTTTCTCGGCGGTCACAATTTCACTTTCTAATTTATCTAATTCCCCAACATCACGTTCATGCTCTTTAATTACTGATTTTTCTCGTTCTTGCCTTTCTAATTCTTCTAATTCATCTTCGGTTATTTTGACTTGATCGGCCTTTTTCAGTAGATCTTCACTCACATCATCCAAATTCAGCTCTACATCAAGCTCATCTAATGCCTCAGTTTCCATGCCTCTTACTTGATTCAACATATTGTGATTTTTAATTCTGGAAGTACGTGCTGCTTGCTCTGAAGTTTTAGAAAGTGCCAATGCTCCAAGACCAATTTGGCTTGAAGAATTGGAAATCAGCGCAGTTGAGAAATTATCAGAAAGAGTAATCACTACTAACTCTCCTATTTTATAAGTAGGGTCAGGAGTAATGCGTTTATCAGTTCCACGATCAATAAATGAGTAAAATTCAAAAATGTTTCCTAATTCCACTCCATCAGCACGTCCGCGGTCAATATAAATAACATCTCCGAAGGAGAGGCCATTGGCGGTATCCCGATATGAATCAATCAATGAAGCTTCAATATTTCTTTTGTTAAAAGTTTTAGCGATGCGATCAATTTTAGGTGTATAGGTTGTGATTCTGTCGCCTCTTTGAACAAGTCCAGAAATTTCAGTAATTTGACATTCCCAAAGATTATTGATTTTTTTTACAGTTTTAATTTGGGCGACAATTGTATAGCGATATCCCGAACGATCGGATGAAGCATGAGAGACTTTGCCTTCGGCAGTGTAGACTGAGTACATGTCCCCTGGCTTGGCCTTCACCGAATTGTCTAATTTGACATAAATTAAATCAAGCTTATGCAAAAAAACTGACTCCTTTGATGCCGCTTCAATTTCACCAAAATCTTGAACAATATTAGTAGTGATAAAAGTGTTGAGAAAAAATCCCTCTTTAAAATTAAAAATAATTTTTGAATCTTTATCAAAGCCACCAGAATCATATTGTTCACCTGGTTCGTGAATAATAATATTAGCGACAGGTGGTTCATATTTTTCATACTCATTGTTTAAAGATTTTGCCCCTATCCCTGCCAAATCATCATAAGTTTCTTCCGAAGCAAATTGAAAATATACCCCTTGATCGATTAGTTTTTTTCTCTCTCCAAGCCAGGCCGGTTCTACATCATCGCCAAATTCCATTAAATCAATTTTGGCGCCACCAACATCAACATGGCCTATGCTTTTTTTGGTAGGGCCATTCTCTTCAAAAGAACCAAGTTGAATATTGGGCAATGAATCGGCAGTACCTGTATCAAATGTAAGTACCATACCAGGTTCAATTTCATGGGGATTTAAAATGTAAGGATTCAAAGACCAGATTTTAGAATAATAAAATCCCGAACCAAATAAGGTTTTTGAAATTTTCCAAAGCCAGTCACCTTCTTGCACAACATACTTATCTAAACGACTTTGAGCAGAAATATCACTCCATTCTTTGTCGGGAATTTTATTTTCCACAAACTTTGAAATATTAAGTAATTTTTTTTCTTCTTCACCCACATCAAAAATAATCGGCCCTGCCTTTTCCTCTTGGGCCAAAACATCCTCTGTAATAATTTTGTCTATATCAATTTTTTCGGAGTTGACCTTTTCGTCTTTCGGTTTAACTTTTAAATCTAAATTTCCCGTTTTCTTTTTTTTCTCTTCTTCACTTATATTAGATTTAGCAGGTACAAAGCTCTTTGCCCCTCTATGGCCTTCTGTCAATTCTTGAACTACCGAATCTTCCCCAATGTCTTCTTTTAAAGATTGCAAATCATCTAACTCTTCTATCTCTGATGACTTGATTTCAGATCCCCCCTTGGCATTGGCCTCAATTTCATTCAGGTTCAAATCAACCTCATCTGAAGGAGGTGTCTTTTTCTTTGTATTGCCATTTACTTGTTTGACATCACCTTGGCCTTCAAATTCAATTTCTTCTAGAGAATCTAATTCAGCATTTTCAGGAGATGTGGCAGATGCTCCATATAGCTTACCGGCCATTAATAAAATGCACAGTGGGTAGATAATTTTAAATATCGCCAATTTCATTACATCTCTTCTTCAAAAAAATCATGCAGCATTGAAAAGTATTGTTCTTTCTTTTGATCCTGCTTTAATTTTTCTGAGCAAAGAATAATTTTTCCTAAAACTTTTAAAACCACACCGGAGTGTGCCTCACGCCGTATAATATCCTCATAAACTTGCATCGCAAGATCATATTCATTTTGCTTTAAAAGCACGTCACCCAAAAGCATTTTTGCCCTAGCTCGTACTTGCGGGACCGAAGATTTTTCTAAAACCTTAATGCGAACCATGGCAGCGTCAATTTTATTGGCATTAACTTCACTTTCCGCCGCCTTAATTTGTTTTATTTGCTCTTCAACAACAGCATCGCCTGGTTTTAATTCGACCCCCATCGGTGTGGGGGCCTGTGAATCTTTTCCAAAAACCTCAACTGTTTCCGCTAATTCAGTTTTTAATTTTGCAGACTGCAAATCCTCGACCAAGTTTCCCGTTGTCGTATTTTCCGAAGCGGCAACTTCTCCACCACTACTCATATTTCCACTTTGCCTTTCTTTTCTAAGAGTCTCATATTTTGCCATCAACTCGTCATATTGTTGCTTGCTGACAGTCGTTGGTTCATCTTTAGTTTTTGGCGATTCTTCATCACTGCCAAATAAAGTTCTTTTACTTTTTATCCATGAACATGAAAATAAAAGCGATGCGATTAAAATCAACAAAACATTTTTTGGCAAAGTCACGAGCATATAATTCCTTCTGGGATCACATCCTTAATAACAAGGAAGAACATTTACTTCTTATTTTAAAGGATGTAGGACTACTGTCAAACCAAGTTAATTAGTCAAGCATTCATGAGCTTTAAATTATATCACCTCATTCTTCAAGTCCCTAAAGAGCATTCTGCTTTTCTTTATTTTACATTTGAATCAAATGATGGACTAGGTTTTTACTCTACTTTAGATCACAAAGAAGGTGATTCTGACCGCCATATTGAAATTCAAGGGCCAATTGAATTTAAAGAAGAAGTTCTAAGATTAATTGCCATTCTAAAAAAAGAATTTCGCTTAGAAATAATACTTAATCAAGATTATGATGAGGCCACACCATCTTGCTAATACCAACTCCACTAATTAATGGTGGAGTTGGTATAAAATGGTAGCTTCATACAAATAGGAAAGTGATCTGAAGGGCCTTGTCTATCAAAATGATTCTCAGCCCTGTAAAACTTTTTTGGCCTCAAAAAAAATTCACCATTTTTATTTTTTGCCAAAGTTGAATTAGTGGGGACAACAATAATTTTGGGATGAAGGCCAATCAACTCAAAATTCGTCCACATGAGATCTAAAGTGTTCCACTCGGCCTTTTTACTATAATAAAAAGTTCCGGGACTAGTCCCTCTATTTTGGATGATATGCAAATAGGGAGCAAGTATCTTTTCAACATATTTAATTTCATTTTTCTTCAAATTAAAATCCCCAGTTACCAAAATAAATAATTTATTACTCTTTTGTATCGCTTGAAAAATAAATTTCCTTAAAGTTTTTGCCTGTGCAATTCTCATTTCAAAAGAATGAAATTGTGATGGCCAATGACAATTAATAACAATTAATCGGTTTTTATCAATGACAAATTCACTATAGAGCATTGACCTTCTAAAATCGGTTTTGATTATCCCCCTATCTTTCAACTTAAAAGGAAAATCATTTGTTGATGCCGTGATTAAAGGAATTTCTTGATTAATAATTTTTATTTTTTTTGAAGCAATTAATAATTCATCGATCTTTTGAGCGCCCTTTTCTGAAAGAATTTCTTGAAAATTAAAAAGAAAGTTATCATATTTGCTTAAAGATACGGAATTTAATGTCTGTTCAATTTTTTTAAATTGAACTTTCTCGCCTGTAAAAAGATAAAGATTATAACTACAAATGAAATTAGACGACTGAATTGGCGCATAAACACAAAAAGGGATAAGAAAAAGGGGCATGAAAAATTTCATACCTGTGCTCTATGATGGCCCGCTCAATAGCTCAAAAAATGGAGTGACAGTATTAATTTTTTTTCAAAAGCGATTCACAGCGTTTTTAAAATTTCCAAAATATCTTGATGATGAGTCTTGGTGTTCACTTTCGGACTGATATATTTTATTTTACCATCGTCCCCAACAATAAAAGTAGTTCTGATAATTCCCATATGCTCTTTCCCCATAAACTTTTTTTTACCCCATACTTGATATTTTTCAGCAATAGCGTGATCTTCATCTGAGAGCAAATCAAAATTAAGGGAATATTTTTCTTCAAATTTTTTGAGTTTTGAGACAGAATCTGGACTGACTCCAATTGCCACAGCACTAACTTTTTTAAAATCATTTTTATAATCTCGAAGTCCACAGGCCTGAACAGTACAACCAGGGGTCATGGCCCGAGGGTAAAAATAAAGAACAACATTTTGACCTTTAAAATCTTTTAAGGAAATTTCTTCACCGTTGGCATTTTTTAATTTAAAAGCAGGTGCCATCTTGCCAATTTCTAGTGCCATCGTTGTCCTTTTTAGTTAAAATAGTGGAGTATAAATTAACGACAACAACACCGAAAGGCCAGTCTATGAAATTAGATCTTTCAACGCTTGATGACGCAAGCTTTAGGCAACTTTTTATAGGCGCACTATTTTTTAAAGTTATCGTACAATCGGCCCTAGACAAAAGACAAACCAACCATATTAAATTCCATCGTGACGAAGTCCCAAGTCCATTTTCCAATTCTGTCACGCTAGAAGAACACAGCTTTGCCACAGACTACACTTTAACAAAATTACGTGCTGGTTCTATTTTTAGACTAATAAATACTGCACTTCTTCTCTTTTGGACGGCCGGTGGAGGTATCGACAAAGTTTATAAACTCAACCAAAATTTTTCACTATTTGGCACACTTACTCAAGGAGTAACTTTTTTCCTTTTACTGGGATTAATTTCTGAAATAGTTTCTCTCCCACAAGAACTCATTGAAACTTTTGTTATCGAAGAAAAATTTCAAAAAAACAAAACAACTTTAAAACTTTTTATAATCGATAAAATTAAAGGGATAGGCATAGCTCTTTTAATGGGAGTTCCACTTCTCTACACTATCCTTTTTGTGGTACACCGTTTCGAAAATATTTGGTGGATTTTTTCTTATATTCTTATTATCGGCTTTCAAATCCTCATGCTCTGGGCCTATCCCACTTTAATTGCCCCACTTTTCAACAAATTTACCCCACTACAAGAAGGAGAAACAAAAGAAAAAATAATCAATTTATTGGCCCGAACAGGTTTTAAATCGAAAGGGCTTTTTGTCATGGATGCATCCAAAAGAAGCACCCATGGTAATGCCTATTTTTCCGGACTAGGAAAGGCCAAAAGAATTGTCTTTTTTGATACGTTACTAGAAAAACTGACTCCTCCTGAAATGGAGGCCGTTCTTGCTCATGAGCTAGGTCACTTTAAAAAGAAACATATTTTAAAAATGATTGCAGCTTCATCTCTTTTTTTATTCGTGCAATTTTTTGTAATCGGCCAACTCATTAAACATCAAAATTTTTTTATTGGCCACGGTGTGCATGTTTTTACGATAGAATCTGGCCTTGCCCTAACCATGATGGTTTTTCCAATTTACACATTTTTACTGACTCCCATAATGGCGGCCTGGTCAAGGAAGCATGAATATGAAGCGGATCACTTTGCCGCTGAACAATCAAATGCGGAAGAATTGGTAGCGGCCCTACTTAAACTTCACAAAGAAAATTCCAGCGTACTTTACCCCGACAGTACCTACAGCAGTTTTTATTATTCTCACCCACCGGCAATTGAGAGAATTTCAAATCTTCGCAAAATTAAAGATGAACTTTTAGAAGTTTCTCCAGTTGTACCTTAATCTCACCTGTTAAAGAAGGACGGTAGTAGGATTCTCCTTTAATTGGAGAGATCTCCTCAGCACGATAGTAAGTGGCGGTCTCTTCATTCACACTTAACATTGTTTCAAATACATACTTGCTCAAATCTTTCGCTAAATTTTTATTTTTAATAGCGATAACAGACTCCGTGTCAAATCGAGTTGAACGTTGATTTAAATTAAAAGATCCAAAAATACATTCCTCTCCGTCTGCACAGGCCCATTTGGCATGAAGGCACCCCTCGCTTGCTCGCATTCCAAGCCATTCATAAACTCTAAACTCTCCT
>JAHEZZ010000165.1 GCA_023250815.1 Bdellovibrionales bacterium | reverse complement strand
ACTCATCACGTTTGAGTTTTCCGGTATGGAAAACTCAGTATTACGAGTGGTATACCCGAAGCGGTTTGCTTGAAAAGCAAAGTGCGAAGGGTATAGCTTTGGGGTGAGAACTTATCAAAAAGAAAATTTTCTTCCCAGGATATTTTCCTGAAAGCGTCGCAAACTATCTGAATTTTAGTCAATTGTAAGAAAATGTCATCTCAATAAATCAAGATGACACCATTTCAGTAACAGGGCCACCTCAGTTGTAAGCATCGAAAGGTCGGGTTAGAATTTAATATATATAAAAAATGAGAGGGCCCAATGTGTTTAATGTGTATTGAAGTAGCGCAAAATCGAATGAAAATCAGCGAAGCAAAGCAGGCCTTAAAAGAATTAATAATGACAGCAGAGCGGCCAGAAGATCTGGCCCATTATCAAGAACTGGCGAAAATGAGTGATGAGGGGCTTAAAAAAAGTGCTGAAAAATATTCTCCAAAAAATATTAAAAAGACTAATCTTTCTTAAAGAGCGAATCCAAGACAGAGAACTTACCGTCAATTTTAGTTCGAAGCTCCAATCCCAAAATTTTTAAAATAAAGGGATAAAGATGAATATTTTCAAATGAGGGCAAGATCTTGCCTTCTTTTATTGTTGGCCCTTTAGCGTAAAATATCCCCTGCATGGTAGGAAATTTTTTGGCCTCGTAACCATGACTTCCTTTAATCATTTTAAAACGAGAATCGTGAAGCCCCAGAGAATAAGGTGCCTCAGCAATCACCACTAAATCGCCAATTCGAGGGTTCTTTGAAAAATGATAGGAACTGGGAACTTCGTGACGGCGATAAACCGCAAATTTTTTGCCTTTGCTTTTTTCAAGTAAATTTTTGTAAGTCTTCTCTAAAAGCTCATAATCATTTTGCGGACTATAAATAGAGAGCAAAGGGCCTGGATCACCCAAGGTCAATTCCCTTAAATCAGTATAATCATCGAGGTAAAATACTTTATTTTCATCAAGATCTTGCATGCCATGATCAGAAACTAAAATGACATTGACTAAAAAAGGAAGTTTTTTTAATCCCTCAAATAATTTACCTAGTGACTCATCAACATCTAAAACCGCCTGGCGAACTTCTTTTGAAGTAGTACCAAAAGTATGCCCGGCACTATCGACATCAGAAAAATAAAGGGTCAAAAAATGAGGGCGAATATCTTGAGAATAATTGAGCCAACTCAAAACGGTATTCACTCTCTCATCATTGGGGATTTTACCATCGTAGGCCTTTAGATAAGTCGGGGTGCTTTGAGAAATAACTGCTTCACTGCCTGGCCAAAAATAAGTACCTGAAATCATCCCCTGCTGTTCAGCTGCCACCCAAATAGGAATGCCAGAATACCAAGAACCATCCGTCACCGCCGATTTTAAACTGAGTTTGTAAGTATCATCACCGCTGGCCCTTTTAAAATCATAAAAAGTATTGGCGACAATTCCGTGATTTTCGGGATACAGTCCAGTAACCATTGTGTAGTGATTGGGAAAAGTTTTTGAAGGGAAAGAGGGGATTAAACTTTTTGCAGAACTGCCCTCTTTAAAAAAATCTTTAATGTGGGGTGGAGAAAATATTTTAGTGTAATCATAACGGTAACCATCAATTGAAATAAGGAGAACATAGGGGGCAGTAAGTGCCTTCTCTGAATTGACCTTGGGCAGGGGTTTAACCACAGAATGAGAACAGGAATTAAATATTACAAGAAAAAAAATGAAAGAAACTAAAAAATATTTTTTCATAGCTTGATACTATACTGATCCCACTTTAGAATTCAATAATAATATCTCAACTTTACCGCTACCAGTTTACTTTTCAAGTAAACTGTCCGGGCATACCACTCGTAATATTGAGTTTTCCAAACTGGAAAACTCAAGCGTAAGGAGTATATATGTTTAAACTTTATAAAAAAATAAAAGAAAAATACCCTCAAATTTTAATTGTTGGGTTTGTTTCTTTTTTTACTGATATTGCCAGCGAAATGCTTTACCCACTGACCCCTATTTTTCTAACAACTATTCTTGGTTCATCGATGATGGATGTCGGATTAATTGAAGGAATTGCCGAGGGCCTATCAAGCCTCTTAAAAACCTATTCAGGATTTTGGTCTGATAAAATTTCTAAAAGAAGGCCGTTTATTTTTGCCGGCTACCTCATTTCAACCTTGAGTCGTCCCCTAATTGGACTCTCCATTTCCCCTTTGCATGTTTTAGGAGCAAGAAGTGTTGATCGCTTGGGTAAGGGTTTGCGAACAGCTCCTCGTGATGCCCTCATCGCTGACATTGTAAAAGAGCAAGATCGCGGTCTGGCCTTTGGCTGGCATCGTTTAATGGATACCATGGGTGCAGTGATTGGCCCACTCTTATTAATATTCATATTAACTAAAATATCTGATTTAAAAAAAATATATTTTTGGTCAATAATCCCGGGGGCGATTTCCCTCTTTTTTATTTTTTTTATTAAAGAACCACAAAAGTTAAACAGACCAACTGGCCAATTTAAATTTCACTGGAAGGAACTATGCTCCCCGGGAAACTCAAACATGATGAGTACAAACGGCGAATTTAAATATTTTATTTTAAGTTGGGGGCTTTTTTGTCTTACCAACTCAAGTGATGCTTTTCTCCTCTTGAAAATGAAATCTACAGGACTTAATTTTTCTACCATCCTCTTTATTTATGCATTTTATAATTTAATTTACGCCCTACTTTCTCCCACTTTGGGAAGTTTGTCAGATAAATGGGGCAAATTAAATATTTTATTCTATGGAATAATTATTTTTCTTTTTGTTTATCTCGGATTTTCTTTTGCTACAAACCTCATGCACTTTTTTATTTTGTATGCCATCTACGGAATTTATATGGCAGCAACAGAAGGAGTAAGCAAGGCCTATATTGCAGACCTGGCGCAACCCCAATATAAAGCTTTTGCTATGGGGATCTTTGGGACGACAACCGGCCTTGCACAAATTTTTGCGAGCATAGTCACAGGACTACTTTGGGATAAATTTGGGCCGACCAATGCCCTCCTTTTTAACTGTCTTGGGACCATATTATTTCTTCTTTTAAATTTTAAAAAAACAAGAAAAAGATTTAATAGCAATTTTAATTAAAATTGGTGCGAATGGTGCGGTATTTAACAGGATCACCATTTAGATATGAACGCAATGTTTTTAGCCCTTCAGGGGTAAAATTATCGACGATATCCAACTGTTGCTCAATAATACAGCAACCAAATTTCGCTCTTATTTCAGGAGTAAAAGCGGACTGAATTTTAGTTACAAGATCATACTGGGTATTTATTTTTTTTACTTTACTTGTCCAATCATAGGTCACTTTTTCTGGTGATTTTACTTCATGAAAAATTATTTTCCCATCTATTATTTCGATAACATCGAACTCTTTAGCTGAAAGAGATTGGCCATTTTCTAAAAAAACTTTTTGTAAAAACTTTTCCCATTCTTGATGAAGATTAGTTGACATACCCGATTTAAATTTTAAAAAAAGGTGCTGAACAATTTCTGGAGATTTTTTCCCACAGATCGTCGTTGCGGGATTAAGTCCACTACAAATACGCAACTCTGCTAAAGCAGATTTTGCTTCCCCAGACGTTGCCATGTGATAAGTTTGATGTACGTTCTCTTCATAAACTTCTTTTCCATCTGCGCCAATCTTTTTTGAAACCTCAAAATCTGCTCTCAAATCCAATGTTGTCGAGGCATATTTCTCCTTAAGTTTTTGATTCATCTTCCCTAAGTCTTTTTTATACTGTCTAAACTCGATCATTGAATCAGGAATACTTTTCTCAAATTCATCGATAAAATCTATAACCTCTTTTAGTTTAAGTTTACCTAAGTCATAGAGACAGCGAGACATCGTAATAGAGGACGCAGCAACTATCGAAGTGCATTTACCAATTATTTTTTCCTGATCTAAAAGTTCAAAATGATTTAAAAGCATTTCATATTTTTCCTTAAATTTTACTGCCGCTGAGTTGGGATGAACTCCGTGCAATTTTTCAAATTGACCAACCGGCCTTTTGGCCGACAAGAGAAAATCATAATCTTCTAAAGCAGCAAAAGTAGGCAATGTGACCTTATCAAAACAAGGCCCTGCTCCAAGATCGCCGCTAAAAAGGAAAAATAAAAGAAGTGAGACAACCATGCAATCTTGTCGGAGTTTAAAACGAAAGATCAAGAAGAGTAGCAAATCAATTTGACAAAAAAAGGCCGGTATATTTCACCGGCCTTTTTTATGGAGGGCCTACCCCTTCTAGGGGATTCTTAAATTACAAACTAGGAAGTATTTGAAACGCTAAAATAACTACCAGGGTGGGGATCAAGGCACCTATAAATAATCCCAAGGGCCCGATATTTCCACCAGAAAAAGAATCTTTTAATACTCCAAAACCCGCTGGGTTTGGAGCATTGGCGATTACCGTTAGACCACCACCGGTCACCGCACCGGCCACCAGATTATATTTAGCAGAATCGGTTAACTCCACCAAAGATCCAAGATAAGTAAGAGCGGCATTATCAGTAACAGCAGTTAAGGCCGTTGCACCAAAATAAAGAACCAAATCGCTCATTTTAGTAATCACTTCCTGAAGCCACCACTGTTGCATAGATCCTAAAGTCACTAGGCCGGCCAGAAAAAATCCGACAAAAAGACTTTCTTTAATTTTCGCTTTTTCTTGGTACTGTTCAGTCACTTTCATAAAACCTAAGAAAAATAAAAAAGTGGCCAAGAAAAAAGTCATATAGTGGGCGGTATAAACAACGATTGCCATAGCGAGAAGGTGAACGCATGTAATCCAAATGGGAGTTGCTGGATTGTTGGCCTTTGCTTTAAGTTCACCGACTAATTCTTTTTTAAAATAGAAAGCAAAAAGCAAAGTTGAAATAATACAAGCAACTGCTGCCTTATAACCAAAATGGCCAACCATAAATGGCATTCCCCAACCCCATTTACCAGCAACCATAAGAACAGGAGGTGCGGCAAAGTGAGTGAGAGTACCTCCTACCGAGACGTTTACAAAAAGCAAACCGATAGTGGCATATTTAAATTTTTCTGACATACCTTGCTTATAAAAATTCTCCAGCAAAATAAGTGCAGTCACTGTCATGGCAGCTGGCTCAGTGATAAAAGATCCAAGGATTGGCCCAATCACCAAGGCGGCAAAATAAAAAGAAATTTTTCCAGGCAGGGGAATAATTTTTGAGGCGAGCAAAATAATTTTTTCTGCCAGCTGAATAACTGGCCTAGTTCCGGCCATGCACATAATGACAAAAACAAAGGCCGGTTCAGTATAATTTTGTGTTTGCAAATAATGAAGGGCCCCTCCAATTAAAACATGGGCCTCATCATATTTAGCAAAACCTTCAATAACGGTATAAAAAGCAATAAAAATTAAGGCCCACATCCCAAAAACTGCTTCAACTTCACCTAAGAAGTGAAACATATTTCTTCCAATAGAGCCCTCGGGGTGGTGATGAGCAATGTGTTGGAATTTAGAAACAAC